>NZ_DALZXY010000070.1:13193-19623 GCF_031988865.1 Arthrobacter sp. | reverse complement strand
ATTTCCTGGGTGGCCATGGACTTGACCTTCACGACCTCGTCCACACCCTCGGCGCGGATCAGGTCGCGGACAATTTCATTGGCTTCGTCGGCGTCGCGGGCCCAGTGGATCACGCCGCCGCGGGCGGTGAAGTTGGCTTCGAACTGCTCCAGCAGCTCGGGCAGCCGGGCCATCACGGATTCCTTGACGGCGCTGCCGGCGCTGCGCAGTTCCTCCCAGTCGGGCAGCTCGCCGACCACTTTCAGCCGTTTATCCCGGATGGTGTGGGTGGCGTGCCCCAGGTTGGCGCGCAGCTGGGCGTTGCCGAGCTCCCGCTTGGCCGCGTCCGGAAAGGACTCGACGGCGTTGAGGTTGCCGCGGCCAAAAACGGGCAGGGTGGGCATACCGAGGTAGGTGCTCATCGGGTGGCCTTTCCGCTGACCAGGATCTCTCCGGTGACGGAGACCGGGTTGTCCTTGGTGCTGGCCAGGATTTCGGCGAAGTGCAGGGTGGTGGCGCTGGCGCCTTCGCGGGAGAGTCCGCCGCCGATGTGCAGCAGGCAGGAAGCGTCTCCGCCGGAGCACAGCGAGGCACCGGTGGAGGTGATGTTGGCTGTTTTATCCGCCAGCATGGCGGAGGAGACATCGGCGTTCTTCATGGAGAAGGTTCCGCCGAAGCCGCAGCACTGGTCCGCTTCCGGCAGGTCCGCCATCTCGATCCCGCCGACGGAGGAGAGCAGGTTCAGCTGCCGGTCGCCCAGGCGCAGCAGCCGCATGCCGTGGCAGCTGGGGTGGTAGGTCACCTTGTGCGGGAACCAGGACCCCAGCTGCTCGGCGGCGTTGGTGATGCCCAGGACGTCGGTCAGCAGCTCGGAGAGTTCGTAGGTTTTGGCACCGACGGCTTCGGCCTGGGCCTCCAGCGCCGTGTCGCCGCAGGACCGCGCGATCATCGGGTGCTGATGCTTGACCGAGCCGACGCAGGATGCCGACGGCGCGACGGCGACGTCATAACCTGCCGGGTCGAACGCCTCCACATGGTTGCGGACCACGGGAACCGCTTCCGGGAAGTACCCCGAGTTGACGTGCATCTGGCCGCAGCAGGCCTGGCCGGACGGGAACACGACCTCGTGTCCCAGCCGCTCCAGGATGGAGACCGTGGCACGGGCTGTCCGCGGATACATCGCATCCACGATGCAGGTGGCAAATAGTGCAATTCTCATGGCTGCCTCTCAGCGGGCTTGTCCCCGGGGCTGGTGTGGTCAGACCAATACTAGGCACGTTATCCGCAACACACCAAGGAGGCCCGTGACTGGTGGCCATGATCACACGCGGTGGGACGGTGCGCTAGACTTCCATGGCCTGACCATTGTGGTCTGACCAACTTTCCCCCGCCAGTTTTCTCTTTTCCCGGAGGTCCCCTGTGGATCACTTCACCGCCAGCACCGATCCGGTGTTTGGCAGCGTCGCCGCGTCAGCCATCGTGGCTCTCGTCCCCCTGCTCACGTTCTTTATCCTGCTGGCGTTCGTGAAGGTCAAGGCACACGTAG
The DNA here is from genome assembly GCF_031988865.1 of Arthrobacter sp. Lineage (NCBI taxonomy): Bacteria > Bacillati > Actinomycetota > Actinomycetes > Micrococcales > Micrococcaceae > Arthrobacter > Arthrobacter sp. The sequence continues at coordinate 18,098 of NZ_DALZXY010000070.1, read as the reverse complement.
CCGGCGGACTGTCGCTGGTGGTGGCGCTTGCCGTGGCTATCTGGGCGTTCAAGATGCCCGCCGGGCTGGCCCTGCTCTCCGCCACCCAGGGTGCCGTCTTCGGTGCGTTCCCGGTGGTCTGGATCGTGATCATGGCGATCTGGCTGTACCAGATCACGGTGGTCAGCGGCCGGTTCGAGGACCTGCGCCGGGTCTTCGATGTCATCGGCGGCGGCGACGTGCGCATCCAGGCCATTCTGGTGGCGTTCTGCTTCGGCGGCCTGCTGGAAGCCCTCGCCGGGTTCGGTGCGCCGGTGGCCATCACCGCCACCATGCTCGTGGCCCTGGGCCTGAAACCCATGAAAGCCGCCGCCGCCGTGCTGGTCGCCAACACCGCGCCGGTCGCCTTCGGAGCCATGGCCATCCCGATCACCACGGCCGCCAACCTCACGGGCCTGGACGCCGATCACATCGGTGCCGTCGTGGGACGCCAGGCGCCGCTGCTCGCCGTCGTTGTGCCGCTGATCCTGGTCTTTATCCTTGACGGATTCCGGGGCATCAAGGACACCTGGCCCGCCGCCGTCGTCACCGGCGTTGCATTCTCCGTGGCCCAGGTCCTGTGCTCCACCTTCTTCTCCTACGAACTGACGGACATTGTTGCCGCCCTCGCCGGCCTGGGTGCCGCCGTCGTCTTCCTGCGTTTCTGGCAGCCCCGCGGCCTCGACGCCGCCCGCGAACGGATGGGCCTGACCGCCCTCGTCACTGCCGGCGCTGACCGCCCGGGAGCCGGCAGCGGTTCGACCGCGACCGCCGTCCGCGACGAGGATTCCCTGACACCGTCCCGAACATGGCTGGCCCTGTTCCCGTACTTCCTGGTCATCGTGATCTTCGGTATCGCCAAGCTCTGGAAGCTCGGTGTGGATATCCCCGCCTTCCTGGCCTCCACCGATATCCAGGTTCCCTGGCCGATCCTGCATGAGCGGCTGGTGGACGCGTCCGGAGACCCCGTTTCCTCCACCATCTACACGTTCAACTGGCTGTCCACCCCGGGCACGCTGCTGCTGATCACCGGGCTGATCGTCGCGGTGGTGTACTCCCGGTTCGACGACGGCGGGCGGTACCGCATGAGCGTGGGTAACGGCGTGGCCGAGATCGGCCGCACCGTGTGGAACATGCGCTGGGCCGCCGCCACGATTCTCTCCGTGCTGTCCCTGGCCTACGTTATGAACCTCTCCGGGCAGACTGTGGCCATCGGCACCTGGCTGGCCGGAACGGGTGGGTTCTTCGCGTTCCTTTCCCCGGTCCTGGGCTGGATCGGCACGGCCGTGACCGGCTCAGATACCTCCGCCAACGCCCTCTTTGCCCGCCTGCAGCAGACTGCCGGCATCGAAGCCGGCATCGATCCCAACCTGCTGGTGGCCGCCAATACCACCGGCGGCGTCGTCGGCAAGCTGATCAGCCCGCAGAACCTGGCGATCGCCGTGACCGCCGTGAAGCTGGACGGTCAGGAGTCCGTGCTGCTGCGCAAGGTGGTCGGGTGGAGCGTGGCACTGCTGCTGGTCCTGTGCACCGTGGTCTTCCTGCAGTCCACGCCGGTCCTGGGCTGGATGCTGCCTTAACTTCAAGCAGCAAGCCAGCAGGCAGAAGGGTGCGCCTTGGGGGGGCGCACCCTTCTACTGTCCCCGGCTCCCCTCACCTGCCCGCGGCTCCCCTCGCCTGCCCGCCGCGCCCCGCTCGTCGCCGCCGCGCACTTCAGGTGGGCCCCGTGACGGCCCGCAGTTCCCTTTGTTGCGGACGCGGATAAATCCCGCCGCCTACGTGCAAGGATGTTGCAGTGACTCTTACGGATTCCGCTCCCCTGCCGCCGCGCCGCAGTTATGACCTGCTGCTGGCAAACATCGAAGCCGGGCTGCGGTCCGGCGAGATCAAGCTGGGCGACCAGCTGCCGGGAGAACGCACCCTGGCGGAAACCTACGGCATCTCCCGCGCGTCCGTCCGCGAAGGCATCCGGATCCTGGACGCCATGGGGGTCCTGCGGTCTTCCTCGGGCTCCGGGCCGAAATCGGGTGCCATCATTGTCTCCGAGCCCTCCGCCGGCCTGTCTTCCGCACTGCGCCTGCATATGGCCAGCAACCGGCTGCCGGTTGCTGACATTGTGCAGACCCGCGTGCTGCTGGAAACCTGGGCCGCCGAAGCCGCCGCCGCGACCCTGCACACCGAAGAATCCGCAGCTGCACTGGCCCGGGCGCACAGCCTGCTGGAAGCCATGGACCACCCTGACCTGGACCGGGACACCTTCCATACCCTCGATGCACAATTCCATGTGGAGCTCAGCTCGCTGGCCGGCAACGCCGTGATCGAGACCATGATGGCTTCACTCTCCGGCGCCATCCGGGGCTACGTCAAAGAGGCCATGGACAACTTCGAGGACTGGCCGGCCATCCTGGACGTGCTCCGCGAACAGCACCACGGAATTTATGACGCCGTCTCCTCCGGGGACGGCGCCCTGGCCGCACAGCTGCTGCGCGCCCACATTGAATGGTTCTACGCCCAGATCCCGGCGCCCCAAACGGCGCAGGACCAGTCGGTTCAGTCCCCCTCAGCGGAGCCCCAGGCCTAGCGCGCCTGGCCGGGTGCGTGCTTGGCCTGGCACGCGCCTGGCCGATACGTGCCTGGCCAGCTGCGGGGACTCCCCCGGGCGACTACGGGGGAAAACCCCATAGCCAACAGCATTCACCGCGGAGAAAGATGTAACTATGACACCCACCCGCGCCTCCGATCCCGACACCGCGCCCGGCCTGCCGGAAGCAGCGGCCCGTCCGGACCGGCACCCGCCGCACCCCCGGCATACCCCGCACTCCCAGCGCACCCCGCATTCGCCGCGCACCCAGGCTCCTCACCCGGCAGGACGCCGCCCAGCCTTTTTCCGCAGCAGCACCTGGCGGGCCTTCGGCTATCACGGACTCACGCTGCTGCTGGCGCCCTTCGCCCTGGCCTACGCGGTGGGCACGGTGTCGCTGGGAGCCTCGTTCCTGGTCACCTTTGTTGGCCTGATCGCCCCCGCGGCAATGGTCGCCGGGGCCCGGTACTGGGGAACCATTAACCGTTCCCTCGCGGCAACACTCCTGGGCCGCCCCATCGACGCACCCCCGCCGTTCACTCCCCGTCCCGGGTTCTTCGGCTACCTCCGCTCCGGACTCAGCGACACGGCAGGCTGGCGGGCCCTGGCCCACATGGGCATCACCTTCGTGACCTCCGTGACCGCTGCCTGCCTGAGTATCAGCTTCCTGGCCGCCGGGTTGGGCAGCATGACGCACTGGTTCTGGTCGCGGTGGCTGCCCCCGCAGCAGGCGGCCGACGGGACCTGGCACCGCGGCAGCCAGATCCTCCCGGGTGTCTTCGCCGACAGCTTCTGGTGGCAAGCCGCCTACTTCGCGGTGGGTGTCCTCTTCACTTTCCTGCTCTGGCCGGCGATCAATAACGGCATGGCCCGCCTTCAGTCGGCTCTCGCGGCATCACTGCTGGGCCCCACTTCTGCCCAGTACCGGGTCCAGGATCTTGAGGCCAGCCGGAGCAGTTCGGTGAATACCGCCGACGCCCGGCTGGCACGGATCGAACGGGACCTGCATGACGGCACCCAGGCGCAGCTCGTGGCGATCGCCATGAAAATCGGCGATGCCCGGGACCGGCTGGCCGGCACCGAAATACCCGCCGAACTGCAGGGCCTGCTGGACAGCGCCCATGGCACGGCCAAGGACGCCCTTGAAGACCTGCGCGGCATCGCCCGCGGCATCCGCCCGGCCGTACTCAACGACGGCCTGGACACCGCGCTGGAATCGCTGGCTGCCACGGCCCCGCTTCCCGTCGACCTTTCCTACCGGCTGCAGGTCCGCCCATCGCCCGCGGTGGAAGCCATTGCCTACTACTGCGTCGCCGAACTGGTGACCAACGCGGTCAAGCACTCCGGGGGCTCACGAGTCAGTGTCCTGGTGGTCCAGGAAGGCGCTGACATGGTGCTCAGCGTCAAGGACGACGGCACCGGCGGCGCACCAGGCGCAGGCCTGGACAGCGCAGGACGTGCGGCCGCGGGCTCGGACAGCTCCGCAGGAACCACGGCAGGAACCGGCTTGGCCGGCCTGGCGGAACGGGTCCGGACAGTGGACGGGACAATGCGGATTTCCTCTCCGGCCGGAGGCCCAACAGTGGTGACGGTCTTCCTGCCGCTTTCCTGACCGGTTTCCAGAGTGCTGCCCGGTGCGGCAAGCTACTTGGATGAGGATTGTCATCGCAGAGGATTCCGCCCTGCTCCGGGCCGGGCTGGTGGAACTGCTGAATGGGCGCGGCCACGAGGTCCTGGCGGCCGCGTCCGACGCCGAGGAGATGTTCACGGCGCTCGAAACCGCTGATCCCGACGTCGTGATCCTGGATAACCGGATGCCGCCCACCCATACCCACGAGGGGATTCGGGCGGCCTTGAAGCTGCGGGAAACCCGTCCGGAAATCGGCGTCCTGCTGCTCTCCCAGTACGTGGAGACGCGCTACGCCTCGCAGCTTTTTGCCGGGCAGCCCAGCGGCACCGGATACCTGCTCAAGGACCGGGTGGCGGACGTCGCCGATTTCCTGGGCGCGCTGGAACGCATCCGTGACGGGGAGACTGTGCTCGATCCCGAGGTAGTGCGGCAGCTGATGGGTGCCGGACGGCACGCCGGCCTGGAGTCCCTGACGCCCCGGGAACGCGACGTTCTGGAGCTCATGGCCCAGGGCCGGACAAATGCCGGTATCTGTGCTGAACTGTTCCTCTCCGCCGGCGCAGTGGAAAAGAACATCACGTCTATATTCGGCAGGCTGAATCTCCATCCAGCGGCCGGGGACCACCGGCGGGTCCTGGCCGTGCTGCAGTACCTGCAGGCTGCACACCCCGTGTGG
>NZ_DALZXY010000070.1:3771-13086 GCF_031988865.1 Arthrobacter sp. | reverse complement strand
CAGCACCAGGGAAATCGACCGCCGGAAAATGGCGCACGATGCATCCCACTACCTCCTGATCCCCCAGGCCGTAGCGACGCCGTCCACCGCCGATGAGGTCGCGGACCTGCTGCGCCGCAGCCGGGAACTCGGGATCCCGGCAACGTTCCGCTCCGGCGGGACTTCCCTTTCCGGCCAGGCACTCAGCGACAGCCTGCTCATCGACACCCGGCACCATTTCCGGGGCATCGAGGTGCTCGACGGCGGCTCCCGGGTGCGGGTGGCCCCCGGAGCCACGGTGCGCTCCGTCAATGCCCGGCTCGCCGCCCACGGCCGCAAGCTCGGCCCGGACCCGGCGAGCGAGATCGCCTGCACGATCGGAGGCGTGGTCGCCAACAACTCCTCCGGCATGGCCTGCGGCACCGAGTTCAACACGTACCGGACGCTGGAGTCCATGGTGCTGGTCCTGGCAGGCGGAACCGTGCTGGACACGGCGGCTCCTGACGCCGAGGAGCGGCTGCGCGCCCTGGAACCGGAGCTGTTCGACGGTCTGCTGCGGCTGCGCGGACGGATTGTGTCGAATCCGCACTCCGTCGCCACGATCACCCGGCTGTTTTCGATGAAGAACACCATGGGTTACGGGCTCAACTCCTTCCTGGACTTCGAGAGTCCGGTGGACATCCTGGCCCACCTGATGATCGGCAGCGAGGGCACCCTGGGCTTCGTGGCCGAGGCTACCTTCCGCACCATCCCCGCCCTGCCGAAGATCGCCACTGGCCTGATGTTCTTCGAAACGCTCGACGCCGCGGCCACCGCCCTGCCGGAGCTGACCGCCACAGGACTGGCCACCATCGAACTGATGGACGCCACGTCCCTGCGGGTCGCGCAGCTCGCGGCCGACGCTCCCCCGGAGCTGAAGGGTATCGACGTCCGGGCGCACGCCGCGCTGCTCGTGGAGCACCAGGCCGCCACGGCGGAGGAACTGGACACCAAACGCGAACTCTCCCGCCCGCTCTTCGATTCACTGCACCTGGCGGCACCGTTTGCCATGACCTCCCAGTCCGCGGACCGGGCAGCGATGTGGCACATGCGCAAGGGCCTCTACACCACGGTTGCCGGCGCCCGTCCGTCGGGCACCAATGCCCTGCTGGAAGACATCGTGGTTCCCGTCCCGTCGCTGGCCCGCACGTGCGGTGAACTGGCGAAGCTCTTCACCGAGCACCATTACCGGGACTCGGTGATCTTCGGGCATGCCAAGGACGGCAACATCCACTTCATGCTCAACGAGAATTTCTCCGACCCGGCGGAGCTGGCCCGCTACGAGGCGTTCACTGAGGAAATGGTGGACCTGGTCCTGGCCGAAGGCGGCTCCCTGAAGGCCGAACACGGCACCGGCCGGATCATGGCGCCCTACGTGCGCCGCCAGTACGGCGATGAGCTCTACGGGATCATGTGCGAGGTCAAGTCGCTGATCGACCCGCCGAACCTGCTCAATCCCGGTGTCCTCATCAATGACGATCCCCGCGCCTACATCGAAAACCTGAAAGTTGCTCCCACGGTTGAGGAGGAAGTGGACCGCTGCGTCGAATGCGGTTACTGCGAACCGGTCTGCCCCAGCAAGGACCTGACCACCACGCCCCGCCAGCGCATTGTGCTGCGCCGGGAAATCGCGGCGGCCGAAGCCCGCGGCGATGCCGCCCTGGCCAAGGAACTGCGCAGCGACTATGACTACGACGGCGTGCAGACCTGCGCCGCCGACGGCATGTGCGTCACCGCGTGCCCGGTACTGATCAACACCGGTGACCTGGTCCGCCGGCTGCGGGCCGAAAACGCGAATCCGGTGGCCGGAGCGGGCTGGAAGTCCGCCGCCGGGCACTGGGGAACCGTGACGGCCCTGGGCGGGAAGGCACTGTCTGTGGCCAAGGCCGTGCCGGCGCCGCTGCCCAAGCTGGCAACCGCCGTCGGACGTTCGCTGCTGGGCGCGGACAATGTGCAGTCCTACGAGACCGTGCTGCCGGCCGGCGGCACCCGCCGGACCCCGCGCGAGGATCCGGACCCGGTGGCGGTGTTCTTCCCCGCCTGCATCGGAACCATGTTTGGGCCGTCCGAGGACGGCAGCGGTCACATCGGCGAAGGAGCCGGCGCCGCGTTCCTGGAACTCTGCGAGCGCGCCGGCGTCGGTGTCCGGGTGCCCAACGGGATCGGCGACTTGTGCTGCGGAACGCCCTGGAAGTCCAAGGGATTCACCTCCGGTTACCAGGCCATGACGGAGCGGGTGCTGGCTAACCTGTGGGTGGCCACGGGCGGCGGGGAGCTACCCGTTGTGTGCGATGCGGCCTCCTGCACCGAAGGACTGGAAACCATGAAGCGGCTGGCCGGAGAGAGCCCGTCCTACCCGGGGCTGCGGTTTGTGGATTCGGTGGATTTCGTTCATGAAACCGTCCTTCCGCGGCTGGAGGTCACGGCGAAGCTGGGCTCCCTGGCTCTGCACCCGACCTGCTCCTCGACCCAGCTGGGCGCCAATGACGCCCTGACCAGCATCGCCTCGGCCATCAGCGGCGAAGTCTTCGTGCCGCCGAGCTGGGGTTGCTGCGCCTTCGCCGGGGACCGGGGGCTGCTCCATCCGGAGCTCACCGCGTCGGCCACGAACCAGCAGGCCGCCGAGATCAACGCCCGCACCTTCGACGGGTATGCCTCCGTGAACCGCACCTGCGAAATCGGCATGAGCAAGGCCACCGGCCACTCCTACCGGCACATCCTGGAGTACCTGGCCGAAGCCACGCGGTAACCGTCACGCCGCGGTCGTGGCCGGGCCCGTTGCTGCTCCGGCTTACCCTTGGGTATTGAGCAACCTGGACGGTGTTCAGCGTTCAGTGTTCCGCGGGAGTTGTGGGAGAGGATCTTGGCGCATGCGAAATACCGGTACCGTCCTGGCCGATGACTCGTTGAATGCTCAATCGTTGAAGGCTCACTGGACCGGACTGCTGGAATCCGTATGGGAGAGGCGGGCCGGCCTGACCACCGAGCACCTTCGCCGGTTCCACGAAGGGGCATTTTCCAGTGCGCACCGGGTCGAGCCCGGTGAAATCGAGGTCTTCACCCGTGAAGCCTTCGAGATGCTGATGCTCCAGCTGAGGGGCAAGGCCCTGCCGGAGCACCTGGCCCGGATTCCGCGGACCCTGGGAATGCGACGTGCCCGCCAGAACGTGGATTTGGACGAATTGCTGCGGGCTGTCCGCCTGCATTTCGGTGTCCTGCTGGACGCGTTGGGCGCATCGGCGGACGACGCCGATCTGCGCGCCCTGGTGCAACACCTCAGCGAAGTCAACGACACCGTGGAACGGTACGTTCTGGATGTCCAGTATGAGTATCTGCAGGAACAGTCGAGCTTGATCCACTCCAGCCGACTCAAGACCACACACAGCGTCTCGCGCCTGTTCACGGGCGACCTGGGACAGCCCGGTGCCCTTTCAGAGATTGCAGCTGAGCTGCGCGTCCCCGAGGACGCTGTCTTCGAATTGGTGGCCGCAGTTGGCGAGCACATTCCGGCCCTGCGTAATTTTCTCGAAGAGCTCCGCGGCGATGAGGACTATTTCGACTATGAATCCGATGGGATTCTGCTGGCGTTCCGCCGCCAGTTCTCCGCGGGTGACCCGAACGGGTTCCCGGATCTGCACGGTGGTTACCTGTCCCACGTTCATGGCCTGGCCGAAGTCCCGCGTGCCCTGAATGCTGTAGCGCTGCTGGCACGCGCGGCGCCGGACGAGCCCGGGCTGCTCGGCCTGGATCGTGGGTGGCCCCTGCTTGCATCCGCCTACTTGGAAGCCAACGTTCCCGATTTCCATGCACGCGTGCTGGGCGGCTTGGCCGGCGTTGCCCCGAACGAACGCGATCGAATGCTGGAAACCGTTCAGGCGTATCTGGAAACCGGTTCCCTCAAGGACTCCGCGGACCTGCTGTTTTGCCACCGGAACACGGTCATTAACCGGTTGGCGGGGTTCAAGGCCGCAACAGGTTATGACGTCCGGGTGCCGCGGGAAGCTGCCACGGTACTTGTAGCCGCCGGTTATTCAGCCCAGGAGGTCCGCTTCCAATTCCGCGCTGATTGAGGCTGGCTGGGGCTTAGCAAAGAAAGTCCAGGCCGAGCACAAGGGCGTTATCCCGCACTGTGCAAACGCCTATTCCGGCCTGCCTTTTCCACTGGGTTAAGTCCATTGAAGGGCCAATCGGGCTATCCGTAACGTTTAGTTCACCTTGCAGCTATTGCCGTGCGGGGAGACTCAACGGAAGGAAGCATTTTATGACTGCCACTCAAACCGGGTCCACGACGGTCACCTCACGCTCGTTGCTTTTTGATGGTGCGGGCTCCATCCCTTACATCAAGGAAATCTCCGTCCGCACACCTCGCGCCGGCGAGGTACTGGTCAAGATGGCCGCCGCGGGGGTGTGCCACTCCGACCTGCATGTCATCAACGGCGATTGGCCCTTTCCCTACCGGCTGACGCTGGGGCATGAAGGAGCCGGGATCGTGGAGTCCGTCGGAGCCGGAGTTCACGACCTCGAGCCCGGCGATCAGGTGGTGTTCTCCTGGTTTGCCCCGTGCATGAACTGCCCTTCCTGCCACGAAGGGAAATCGTGGTTGTGCCAGGCCAGCGGCGCGTTCGTGAACGGCCTGCCCGACGGTTCCACGCCGCTGACTGCCGACGACGGCAAAGAGGTGCGCCCGCACCTCGGTGTTGGGGCATTCTCCGAATACAGCCTTGTGCCCCGGCCGGCCGCAATCAAAATCCCCAGTGACGTTCCGCCGGAAGTCGCTGCGCTCATCGGGTGTTCCATTGCCACGGGCATTGGCGCCGTCACCAACACAGCGGACGTCCGTGCCGGGCAGACCGCCGTTGTTGTGGGCTGCGGTGGCGTGGGGCAGGCACTCATCATGGGACTGAAGCTGGTCGGCGCCCGGCAGATCATCGCGGTGGACCTCTCCGAGAACCGCTTGGAGATCGCACGCAGCTTCGGGGCCACGGACGTCCTGAAGGGCGATGACCCCGATCTGGCGAAGAAGATCAAGGAGATCTCCGGCGGAGGAACCGATTTTGCCTTCGACGCCATCGGGCTGACGAGCACCTCGGCGGCGCTGACCGGCTACCTCAAGCAGGGTGGCGCCGCGGTTTATGTCGGTATGCCCGCACGCGACGCCGAAGCCGTCATCCGCCCCTGGGAAATCATTGCCGCTGGACAGCGGATCCTGGGCTGCAACTACGGCTCCACCCGCCCCGCCGTCGACTTCCCGAAAATCGCGGACCTGTACCTGGCCGGGCTGCTTCCGCTGGACGAGATGGTCGGCGAGCGCATCGGGCTGGACTCCGCGGCCGCGGCGATCGCGGGCCTCAAGTCCTCCTCCGGGCGCCGCAGCGTGGTTGTGTACTAGGCCTTTACCAAGCCGCTGTCTGAGCCGTTCCCCGGCTGTCGACGTAGTATCGCCAGCCCACAACCTGCCCCATAAGGAGAAGCATTCATGAGTCTTTACTCCGTAAGGAACCCGGCCACGGGGGAAACCCTTGCCACCTATCCAACGGCTACTGATGCCGAGGTAGGCAATGCCGTCACCGCTGCCGATGCAGCGTTCAGCAAATGGAACCGTTCCACCCTTGAAGAACGTTCGGAACTGCTGGACCGGGTGGCCGATCTCTACGCCGAACGCCGCGACAATTTGGCCGCGATCATTACGCGCGAAATGGGAAAACCCATTGTCCAAGCCGGTTTTGAGGTGGACATTGTTATTTCCATTTACCGCTACTACGCGCAAAACGGGCCCGCGTTCCTCGCTGATGAGGAACTGGACGTGGCAGCCGGCGGAACGGCGATGGTCCGCCGGGAAGGCCTGGGGGTGCTTCTGGGCATCATGCCCTGGAACTTCCCGTACTACCAGGTTGCCCGCTTCGCCGCCCCGAACCTGATGAACGGCAACACCATCCTGCTCAAGCACGCCCCGCAATGTCCGGAATCGGCTCTGGCCATGGAAGCGATCTTCAAGGATGCCGGCGCCCCGGAGGGAGCCTACATCAACGTTTTCGCGACCAACGAGCAGATCGCGGCGACCATTGCCGACCCGCGGGTGCAGGGGATTTCGCTGACCGGTTCCGAGCGTGCCGGCTCCGCCGTGGCCGAGGTGGCCGGCCGCAACCTGAAGAAAGTGGTCCTGGAACTGGGTGGATCCGATCCGTTCATCCTGCTGGACACCAAGGACGTGGATGAGTCAGTGTCCCGTGCAGTGTTCAGCCGAATGCTCAACGGCGGGCAGGCCTGCAACGCCGGCAAGCGGTTTGTGGTGATGGCGGATATCCACGATGAGTTCGTGCAGAAGCTGACCGCCGCAATGGCAGCCATCAGGCCTGGCGATCCGACCGATCCGAAAACCTTCCTAGGCCCGTTGTCCTCCACGGCCGCCGCCGATCAGCTGGCGGGCCAGGTCGCGGCCGCGGTTTCCGCCGGTGCCGTGCTCCATACCGGCGGAGCACAGACGGCACCCGGCTCGGCCTATTTCCAGCCGACCGTGCTCACCGGCATAACACCGGACATGGACGCGTTCCATCAGGAGCTGTTCGGGCCGGTTGCCATGGTTTTCAAGGTCCACGATGAAGAAGAGGCCGTCCGCATGGCCAACGACACCCCGTTTGGCTTGGGCTCATCGATCCATACCGATGACGAAGCCAAGGCGCTGCGCGTGGCCGGACAGATCCAGGCCGGGATGGTCTACATCAATGAGGCCGGGGGAAGTGCCGCGGAACTCCCCTTCGGCGGCATCAAACGTTCCGGTGTGGGCCGTGAACTGGGCAAATACGGCATGGACGAGTTCGTCAACAAGAAGCTGATTCGCATCAGGAAGTAGCACCGCAGCAACGGCTTCTGCGGCGCAGGACCCAGGGCTCTACGGCTCCGGGCCTTGCGCCGCACTGAAACTATCTCTTGCATTCTTACTTTCTTCACCGTATAAAGTAAGAATGTCGTCCACCTCACAAAGCCGTGCACCCCAGAGCAGCGCGCCTACCGGCCGCAACGAGTTGCGCCGAATCCGGGTGGAGTCCGTTATCGGGGCCCTCCTGAGCAGCGGCCCGATCTCCCGGACCGACCTCGCGTCCGTGACCGGATACAGCCCCTCCACCGTCACCGGGATCGTCCAGGAGCTGCAGGGAATGGGCTACCTCCAGGAAGTCGGGCACCGCGAATCGACCGGAGGACGACGCCGCACCCTCGTGGAGCTGGACCGGACCGCCATTTCACTGGTCGTGGCCGAGATCAGCGGCGGCCGCATTCGGGCCAGCCTCATCGACCTGGATGCCAGGGTCCTGGCCACGCAGGACTCCCCCTTCGACCCGGCTGATCCGGTCAGCGCCACCGCCCTCGCCGTCGCCGGCCTCGGCGAGCAGGCAGCCCGCCGCCCGTCCCGGCTCGTTCTCGCGCTGCCCGGCGTAGTCGCCGCGGACGGCACCGTAAGCCTGGCCCCCGCCTTCGCGGCCGCCGGGGATCCGCAGCTGGCCCAGGCCCTGGCCCGCCGGACCGGCCTGCCCGTCACGGTGGAAAACGACGTCAACCTCATCGCTCTGGGTGAGCGCAGCGCGGGAGCTGCCGCCGGCGTCGACGATTTGGTCCTGATCCACATCGCCGAAGGAATCGGCGCCACCATCCTGAGCGGCGGGCTGCTGCTCGGTGCCACCCGTTCCGCCGGGGAAGTCGGCTTCCTGCCGGTCGGCCTCGCACCGGTACCCCACGGTAACCGCGGCAGCTTCGAGGAACGCTGGAGCACCCCCGCCATTGCCGCGGCGGCGCAGACCGCCGGCCTCGAGGTGAGCGAGTCCGACGTCGTTGCCCGGCTTTGCACCGACCCCGCCGCCGCCGCGCTGCGTACCGAAGTGCTGGATGCCTGGGCCTGGGCCGCAGTGATCTGCTCCTGCCTCCTGAACCCGGCCCTGGTGCTCTTCTCCGGTGATGCCATTGGCCTGGACGACTCCGCCCGGACTGAGCTTTCCGACCGGATCCGTGCCTCAGCGCCGTCCGCCCCGGAGGTCACCTTCGCCACCCTCGGCATCGAAGCCGTCCTCTTCGGCGCCGTGGCCCGCGTCCTCGAGGATCCCGCCAGCCTGATTACCCCGGCCTGATCACGCCGGCCTGCCCCCACCAGATTTTCCACCAGCACCAAGACCCACAAGCACTACACAACCAAGGAGAAGTACATGGCTCTGAACCGCAAAATCCGCGGCCCGCTCGTCACCGTTGCCGGCGGCCTCGCCCTTGCGCTTGCGCTCTCGTCCTGCGGACTGGACGAATCCTCGTCAGGCGCGGAAGGTTCCGAAGGCGGCGACCTCACCATCTACACCGCCCGTGACAAGGGACTGGCAGAAGCAGTTGTCGCCGACTTCGAAGAAGCAAACCCGGAGTACGCCGGCAAGGTCCAGATCCTCACCCTCGGCGCCCAGGAAGCACTCGAACGCATCCGCGCCGAGAAGGCCAACCCGCAGGGCGATATCTGGTGGGGCGGCACCGGCCAGCAGATGAAGCAGGCTGCCGGCGATGACATCCTGGCACCGGCTCCCGACGCCGTCGTCGAGGCCGTTCCCGAAGCGCTCCGCGACCCGGCCGGTCTCTGGGTTGGCGAAATGCAGCTGGCCGAGGTGATCTTCTACAACCACGACATGCTCACCGAAGAGCAGGCCCCCAAGGACTGGGACGATCTGATCGCCCCCGAGATGGCGGACAAGATCGCGATCCGCGACGTCGAGGCCTCCGGCACCATGCGCAGCATCTACTCGGCCATGATCGACCGCAAGTTCGACGAAGCCGGCTCCCCCGAGGCCGGCTACGAGTGGCTGCGCCAGCTGGACGCCAACACCAAGGTCTACGCCGCCAACCCGACCGACCTGTACCTGCGGGTGACCCGCCAGGAAGCAGCCGCCAGCGCCTGGAACCTGCAGGATGTCATGCTGCAGATCGACAGCCAGAACGCGCCCTACACCCCGGTTGTTCCGGAGTCCGGCGCACCGATGCTGGTTGACGGCGTCGCCAAGATCAAGAACGGCCCCTCCTCCGACGCCGCTGATGCGTTCCTGGAGTTCCTCCTGAGTGAGGACACCCAGAAGGGACTCTCCGAGACGTACTACCAGATCCCCTCCATCGAGATGACCGAGGAGCCCGCCTGGCTGGCAGACCTCAACCTCAAGGAGATGGAAGTCGACTGGGAGCGCATTGGCGCGAACGAAACCGAATGGATCGGCTACTGGGCCGAAAACATCAAGGGCAAGAACTAACCGGCCCTACTTCGGGGCGGGCGGTCCCTGACCG
>NZ_DALZXY010000070.1:0-3761 GCF_031988865.1 Arthrobacter sp. | reverse complement strand
CCCCCCCCGGCTCTACCCACCCCCCAAACTCTGCGAAAGAGCTGCCATGACACGAGTCCTTCTCGAATCAATCGAAAAGCGCTATCCGGGCGCAGCCCCGTCGGTCGCGGACCTGGATCTCACCATTGAAGACGGTGAATTCTTCACCCTCCTGGGACCGTCCGGATGCGGTAAATCCACCACTTTGCGTATGGTTGCCGGCTTCATCCAGCCCACCCGCGGGCGCATCCTGTTCAATGACAAGGACGTCACGAACACGGCGCCGAACCGCCGGGACACCGGCATGGTCTTCCAGAACTACGCGCTCTTCCCGCACATGACCGTTCGTGCCAACGTCGGCTACGGGCTCTCCGTGCGGCGCACCTCCCGCGCCGAAAAGAACAAGCGCGTGGACCGGGCCCTGGAACAGGTTGGCCTGAACGGATACGCCGAACGCCGGATCGATATGCTCTCCGGCGGCCAGCAGCAGCGCGTGGCCCTTGCCCGCGCCCTGGTCATCCAGCCTTCGGTACTCCTGCTCGATGAACCGCTCTCCAACCTGGACGCCAAGCTCCGCGAGGAGACCCGCGCCGAAATCCGCGGCACCCAGAAGGCCGCGGGCATCACCAGCATCTACGTCACCCACGACCAGGCCGAGGCCATGGCCATGAGCGACCGCGTCGCGATCCTCGAATCGGGCCGGCTGCACCAGGTCGCACCGCCCCGGGAGGTCTACCACCGCCCGGCCACGTCCTTCGTGGCCCGGTTCATCGGCCGGTCCAACGTCCTGCCCTGCACCGTCCTGGAAGCCGGCGGAGACAGCGTCCAGGTTCGGCTGGAGGACGGCTCAGTGCTCCGCGCGCCACGCGTTGCCGGCACCCCCTCCGCCGAGGTCACCGCCGGGGACACCGCGGCGGTCAGCCTGCGCCCGGAGTCCTTGGCCGTACTCCGGGCGGCCGACACGGCCAGCACCAGCGGCGACAGCGCCGGGGAGCTGAAGGGGATCGTCCGCACCGCGGAGTTCACCGGAGCGGTCAACGTCTACGAAGTGGACTGGAACGGCACCAACCTGGTTGTCTCCGTTCCGGACTCCGAAGACCGGGTCCAGCCCGGTGACCCGGTGATCCTGGCCCCGCATCCGGACCGGGTCTGGCTGGTAGCACCGTGACCGGGCTGACTGGGACGCTTCAGAAGCTGCGGATGCGCAGCGGAACCACCTCCTCCGACCGGTTCATTTACTGGCTGGCCATTCCGCTGGTCCTGATCCTGCTGATGTACATCGTCATTCCGATGTTCGCCACGGCACGCACGTCCGTGGACGGCGGGGTGGGCAACTACAGCGGCTTCTTCGGCGGCAACTCCGGCCGCGCGCTGGGACTTTCCGTCGGCATTTCCGTTATCTCGGTGCTCACCACCGGCGTTATCGGCACCGCGCTGGCTGTGCTGCTGACCAGGTTCGATTTCCCGGGCCGGAACGTCCTGCGGCTCTTCGCCATGCTGCCCATGGCCCTGCCGCCGCTGATCGGCGCGGTGTCCTTCTACTTCCTTTATGCCGAAAGCGGCATCGTGCCGCGCTTCCTGGCCCAGTACTTCGGTGCGGATCCCGGAGCGGTTTCCGCCAACGGCGTCATCGGGGTGCTGCTGGTACACACGATGACGATGTACCCGTACTTCTACCTGGCGGTTTCCTCCGGGCTCGCCGGTTCCGATGCGTCCATGGAAGAAGCGGCACTGAACCTCGGCGCGAGCCGGTTCACGATGTGGCGGACGGTCCTGCTGCCCATGCTGACTCCGGCCCTGGTCTCCGGTGCCCTGCTGACCTTTATGGTCTCAATGGCCTCCTTCACCGCCCCGCAGTTCTACAACGTCCAGACCCTGACCATGCAGATCGTCGCCTCGCGGACCTCCGGCGCCTACGAGCTGGCCGCGGCCCAGTCAACGGTGCTCTCCGTGGTCTCCATCCTCTTCCTCCTCGCCATGCGCTGGTACCAGAACCGCCGCGTCCACCGCAGCGCCTCGAAGGGCACGCCGCAGGCCGTGAAGATCATCCACGGAACGCTGCCCCGGCTGGGTGCCGGTCTTGGCTCGGCCGTGCTGGTGCTGATCCTGATGGCTCCGGCCGCCGTGATTGTGCTGCTGGCGTTCACCGTGGACGGTTCCTGGACCGTGCAGATCCTGCCGAACGAATACACCCTGGGGAACTTCTCCCGGATCTTCACCGACCCCTCAACCCTGCGGCCGATCCTGGTCAGCAGCCAGATGGCGTTCATCGCCATGATTGCCTGCACCGTGGTCGGTGTGATCGCGTCCTGGGTCGTAACCCGGTGGAAAGGCCCCGGCAAGGGACTGCTGGACGTGATGGTCATGATCCCGTGGGCCCTGCCCGGCACCGTGATCGGCGTCAACCTTGTCACGGCCTTCGCCAGCCCGACGCCGTTCAACCTCGGCCAGGTGCTCATCGGTTCCCTGTGGATCCTGCCCGTCGCCTACTTCGTGCGGTTCCTGCCGCTGGTCTTCCGGTCAGCCAATGCTGCCCTGGCACAGATCGATCCGTCCGTCGAGGAAGCCGCCCGGAACCTCGGAGCCGGCCCGTGGCGGGTGCTGCGTACCGTCACTGTTCCGCTGATGTACCGCGGCATCCTGGCCGGCGCCCTGATGGCCTTCATCCAGGGCTTCGGCGAATACGTGGCCTCGGTGGTTGTCTACCCGGCCCGGTTCGCGCCGCTCTCCGTGGAAATCTACAACCGGATCTACTCCAACGAGTTCGGCACCGCCGCGGCCTACGGCACCCTGCAGATGGGCCTGATCCTGATCGTGCTGATCATTTCCCAGCGCCTGGAAAACCCGCGCAGCGGAGGCTTCGCGGCGATGCTGCGCCGCCGCCGTCGTCCCACCGTGGAAACCCCGCTGATAGGCCCCATCCCCTCCGCGGCGGTCCCGCTGCCGCTGACCTCACCCGAACCTGTGAACTCCGATCTGAAGCCGGTGAAATAGCCATGACCCCCAGCAACCGCCCCGTCCTCAAGGACCGGCCCGAACTTTCCGTCTACTGGGACAACCATCTGCGTGTTGCCTTCGAAGAAGCGGCCGAGTTTATTTATCCGCCGATGGTGGAAGCCTCCCTTGCCCACGTCTGGATGCTCGACGACGAAGGCATCCTCCCCCGCGAACGTTCCGCCCGCCTGGAAAAGGGGCTGCTCACGCTCTGGGAGCGGATCAGCGAGGGAAAACAGGAGTACGTCTTCGACGGTTCCGTGGAAGACCCGTACTACTTCATGGAACAGCAGCTGGCCGCCGCCTGCGGCATCTCCACCTCCGAACTCGACGTCCAGCTGGCCCGCAGCCGCAACGACCTCGACGCCGGTGCGTTCCGGATGGTGCTCCGGCGCCAGCTGCTGGACCAGGCCGATCTGGTGGTCCAGGCCGCTGCCGACGCCGCGGACCTGGCCCGCGAGCATGCCGACAAGCTGATCATCGGTTTCACGCACCGCCGCCCGGCCCAGCCCACAACCATCGGCCACGTCCTCGGCGGGCTCTCCGAAGCGCTGCTCAGCCAGGCACGTGAACTGCTGGACATCTATGCGGAGCTGAACGTCTCACCGCTGGGTTCGGCGGCCTTCGCCGGCACCGACGTGCCGATCAACCCGGAGACGCTGCGGGAGCTCCTCGGCTTCGACTCCGCGTTCACCTCCAGCTATGAAGCCGTTGCCGGTGCCGAGCACTTTATGCGGCTGGCCGCAGCCCAGGCCCGGATCTGCGCCACCGGTGCCCGGTTCTCCCGG
>NZ_DALZXY010000069.1:0-19762 GCF_031988865.1 Arthrobacter sp. | reverse complement strand
CCCGCACGGCGTACAGGTACAGCGGAAAGACTGCGAGCGCCAGCACGCAGACGTGCGCCCAGGCCGCACCGGCCAGCCCGTAGGGCCCCACGCTGAGCCCCACGGCCGGGACCAGCACAACGAGCCAGACGGCCTGGACTCCGAAAACGGCGCCGGCCCGCCCCTGCCCAACCAGGAGGTTGGACAGCAGCAATGACAGCGCGAAGAGGCCTCCGTAGAGGGCAAGGACCCGCAGGACAGGTGCGGCCGCGTCCCAGGGCTGCCCATACAGGACAGCTACCAGTTCATCGGCCAAGGCAATGGTCAAGGCAGAGATCGGAAAGGCGATGAGGGCCACCAGCCGTGACGTTTTCGCCAGGAAACGGCGCAGTTCGGCCGCATCGGCGCGGAGGGCGGAAAAGGCAGGCATAGCCACCGAGTTGATGGTGGACCCCAGGACCGACGTGGACCAGGAGGCCACTGTGAACGCGAGCGTGTAGATGCCCAGCTCACCGGGGCCCATGAAGGCACCGATAATTGCGTAGTCGGCGTTCAGCAGGCTGTAGCCCAGCAGGTTGGCTCCGGCCAGCGGCAGACCGAACCGCAGCACCGGACCAACTTCGGCCCGGCGCAGCCGCGGCCAGTAGGTCCGGTCCACGCTCAGCGCCATAACCACGCCGCTGACGAGCTGGCCTGCCACCCGTGACCAGGCGAAGGCCATGGCCCCGTCCCCGTTTACCGCCAGCAGGACCAGGATCAGGTTCGTTGGAACGAAGGAAATGGCCGAGGCCAGGAAGACCTTGCCCTGCCGGAACTCCCGGACCAGGAGCGCCCCGGGAACGGTGAACACACCCCCAAGGAACACCGCGATGGAAAGCACCCGGATGGGTCCGGCAGCTTCCGGTGCACCCAGCGCCTGTGCCAGCGGGTCGGCGGCCAGGGCCATGCCGGCGGCCAGCAGGAAAGAGCTCACCAGCGCCAACAGGGCAACGGTCGAGGCGACCTTATCCGGGTCCAGGTCCCGCCGGGCAACACAGGAAGAAAGCCCCAGTTCCCCAAAACTGGAGACCACGGCGTGGACCACCAGGGCCGCCGCGAAGACACCAAAATCGTGCGGCGTCACCAGCCGGACCACGATCACCATCACGGCGATCCCGGCGAGCTTCATCATCAGCGCATTCGCCCCACTCCAAAGCGCTCCCCGCGCTGCCCTGGTTCCTATTCCCTGCAGTCCAGCGGAATCGGGCAGGGCAGTCACCTCAGGGCTCCAGCCAGGGTCTCTGCCACGAGCTCCTGCTGGGCGCGGGTGATGTGCGGGTAGATGGGCAGGGAGAGAAGTTGGCCCGCGGCTTCCTCGCTGACTGGGAAGTCTCCGGGCCCATAGCCCAGGTGCGCGTAAGCACGGGTCAGGTGCACGGGCACCGGATAGTGAATGGCCGCACCGATGCCTGCCGCGCCGAGCAGCTCCAGGACACGGTTCCTCTCAGCCGCAGGAACCCGGATGGCATAGATATGCCAGACATCGGTGTTGCCCTCCGCGGAGGTGGGCAGGGTGATGCCGTCGATGCCGGAGAGCAGGCCCGCGTAGCCGGCGGCGGCCGACCGGCGCTGCTCGTTCCACAGGTCCAGCTGGCGCAGCTTGGCACTGAGGACCACGGCCTGGACAGCGTCAAGGCGCGAGTTCATTCCGGGTACTTCATGCTGGTACTTGACCCTGCTGCCATGGTCTCCGAGGAGGCGGACCTGTTCGGCGATGGCGCTGCTGGCGGTGAGGACCGCTCCTGCGTCTCCGGCGGCACCCAGGTTCTTTCCAGGGTAGAAGCTGGTCCCGGCGGCATCCCCGAGCGTTCCTGCCTTCCTTCCGAACCGGGCCGCGCCCTGTGATTGAGCTGCATCTTCCACGATTGCGGCACCCCAGCGGCGGGCCGTCTCCGCCAGCTTTTCCACCGGTGCGGTCTGGCCAAACAGATGGACGGGCATCAGCGCCTGGGTGTTCGGCCCGGAGGCGTCCAGGACGCTGCCGGGATCGATCAGCAGGTGCTGCGGATCGACGTCGGCCAGCACTGGCCGGGCGCCGATGCGCGAGACCACCTCGGCTGTGGCGATGAAAGTATTCGCCGGGAGGATCACTTCTCCACCGGGTTCCACCCCGCAGGCCCGCAGGGCCAGTTCCAGCGCGTCCGTTCCGTTTCCGACGCCTACGCAGTGGCCAATATCCAGCCATCGGGCATAGGCAGCTTCAAACTCGGCCACGGCTGCGCCGCCGATGAAGGCGGTCCGGGCGAAGACCTCCTTGATCCCGGCCTGGATTTCTTCGTCAACTTCGGCATGCTGGGCCGCCAGGTCCACGAACGGTACCCGAAGCCTGTGCTCTGTGCCCATCACCGTTCCGTCCTCTCCGGTTCCGTGCCCGCCATGGCCGGTGCCGTGTCGGCGTCGTGCACACGCAGTGGCCTGGCGGGCACTCCTGCCCAGATCTGGCCGTCAGGCACGTCCGTCAGCACGGCAGAGGCCATGCCCACCACGGCCCCGCGGCCAATCCGCACGCCTTGCCGCACGCTGGCGCCCATCCCCAGATAGGCGCCGGTGCCCACGTGGACGCCGCCTCCAAGGGACACGCCGGCGCCCAGCGTGCAGTAGTCCTCCAGGACGTTGTCGTGTGTGAGGGTGCTGTTCGGCATCACTGCCACATGCCGGCCCACGGTCACGGACGCGGTGAGGACAGTTCCTGCCAGCAGGATGCTTCCGGTTCCCACCGTGCAGCCCTCGGGAAGATGGACTCCGGGATCCAGGAACGTGGCGAACCGTTCCTCACCAATTCCGGCGCGCTCCAGTGTTTCGACTATCCCGGCCCGGGCGGTCCCGGAGCCCGCGCAGGCAAGGAACCGGCAGCGCGGGTAGTTCCCGGCATCGGCGATGCCTCCCAGGACCGGAATGCCGTCAACCCGGCTCCCCGGCAGTGTGGCATCGTCGTCCAGGAACCCGAAGATCCGGTATTCGTTGACCAGGCGCAGGGACGCCAGGACTTCGCGTCCCAGTCCTCCGGCGGCGAGCAGCAATAGTGCCGGCATGCTCATGCTTTCCTGCCGCGGCGGCCCACGGCCTCAATGACCCGGCCCTGCTCGGACTCGGTCATTTCGTGAAAGAGCGGAAGGATCAGGGTGTTCGCGCTGAGGCGTTCTGTGACCTGCAGGCTCGCGGATCCAGTGTCTCGGTTCCTATAGGCCGGCTCGAGGTGTGCTGCCATGATCCCGCGGCGGGCGGAAATGTCTGCCTCGGCGAGCGCGGCCAGCAGGCCGTCGCGGTCGGTGCCAAACCCGGGCAGGACTTCGATCCAAAAGGACTGGTAGTTGGTTTCGCCCCACGGCGGGTCGGTCACGGTACGCAATCCCTCGATATCCGCGAAAGCCTTGGCGTAGCCGGCGGCCAGTTCACGGCGCCGGCGGACCACGGCATCGAGCCGTCCCAGCTGGACCAGGCCCACGGCCGCCTGCAGGTCGGTGAGGCGGTAGTTGAATCCCACCTCGGTGTACTCCTCTGCCGGTGCAAGCACGTTTGCGTTCCGGTCCGCGGCGGAAACACTCATGGCGTGTTCACGGAGGGTCCGGGCACGGGCCGCCCAGTCTTTCCGCGAGGTCGTGACCATTCCGCCCTCTCCGGTCGTGAGGATCTTCCGAGGGTGGAAGGACCAGGCCGCCACTTCGGCTCCGGCGCCGACCGGCGCCCCGGCATAGCGTGAACCTGCACCGCATGCAGCGTCTTCGAGGACGGTGATCCCAAGCGGATCGCAAAGTGCACGCAACGATGCCAGGTCCACGGGAACCCCACCCTGGTCCACCGCAATCACGGCGCGGGTGGCGGGGGTCAGGGCTGCTTCCACTGTCATGGCGCTCAGATTCCCGGTGCTGTGGTCGACGTCCGCGAAGACCGGGCGCGCACCAACGTAGGTGGGGGCGTTGGCCGTGGCGATGAAGGAGAAGGACGGCACAACGACGTCGTCTCCCGGGCCGATGCCCGCGACAACCAGGGCCAGGTGCAACGCCGTCGTGCAGCTGGACGCGGCGACGGCGTGCCCGGCTTCCATCCGGGCAGCGAAGGCCTCCTCAAAGGCGGCTACCCGCGGTCCCTGGGCGATCCAGCCCGTGGAGATCACTTCGCTGACCGCCGCGATCTCTTCCGTGCCGAGCCAGGGCTTCATGACATTTATGCGGTTCATTCTTCGCCCCGCCCCCGGCCGGCTGCGATCTCCGACCGCAGCGGAAGCCACCACTGGACGAGTTCGGCCAGTCCCTTAGCCAGCGGCACTTCGGCCGTGAAGCCGAGTGCGTCCCGGGCGGCGGAGGTGTCGCCCAGCCGCCGTCCGACGCTGTTGACCGTGCGGGCGGGCCCAAACTCGACGTCGAGGTCGGAATCCATCACCAGCAACAACTGGCGAGCCAGCTCCAGCAGGCTGGTTTCCGTGCCGCTGGCCACGTTGTAGATCCCCTCGGTGGAACTGTGCTGCGCGGCAAGCAGGTTCGCCCGCGCAATGTCCGACGTGTAGACGAAGTCCATGGTCTGGGAACCGTCGCCAAGGATCAGCGGCGGCAAGCCGTCGGCAATGCGTTCCATCCACCGGACCAGCACCTCGGTGTAGACCCCGTGAACGTCCATCCGTGGACCGTAGACGTTGAAGTAGCGCAGTCCTGTGTAGGAGAGGCCGTGCATCGCGTGGAAGCTGCGGAGCATGCCCTCGTTGAACGTCTTCGCGGCACCATAGAAGGTGTCGTTGTTGTGCAGGTGGTGAAGCTCCGGCGTCGGGAACTGCTCGGCGAGCCCGTATACGGACGCGCTGGAGGCGGCAATTACCTTCTTCACGCGGTGGGCGGCGGCGGCCTCCAGAATGTTGAAGGTGCCGTCGGCGAGCACCTCCAGCGCCAGCCGCGGATCTTCGGCGCATTGCGTGATCCGGATGGCCGCCTGATGGAACACGTAGTCCGTGCCCGTGGTGAGGTCATGTACCAGGTCCCGGTCTCGGATGTCCCCTTCGTAGAGGCTCACCCTCGCGTCTTCAAGCGCATCGGCAAGGTTTGCGCGGCGGCCGCGCACCAGGTTATCCAGCACACGCACTTCACCGGCACCGGCGTCGAGAAGCTGGTCGACGATGGCCGAGCCGATGGTTCCGGCGCCTCCGGTTACAAGGACGGAGGCTCCGAAAAGCGAATAGTTCTGTGTCATGAGGCGGATTCCAGTTCAAGGGTTGGAAGCGCGACCGGGGTTCCGGCCTGCTGGCTGCGGGTTGCGGCGTCGAGGACGGACAGCACACGCACGCCTGCCCCGCCACTGGTCTGTGCCTGCCTGCCAGCCCGAATACTGGCCGCGAACTCCGTGACCATGGCCGCCAGCGCCTCGTGTTCAGGCAGGGCCGGTGACCAGGTGTCACCGAGCCGGTAGGAAATGTTGGATTGTGAGCGCTCGGCCAGGCCGGTCCCGGTTCCCAGATCCACCCCGCGGTCATACACGCTCACCCGCTGCTGCGGGTTGAGGTCATCCCAGACGAGGGTGCGCCGGCTCCCGCCGATGACGAGCTGCCGGATCTTGGTGGGGCTGAGCCAGTTGACGTGGATATGAGCCATGGCACCGGTCTCCAGTTCGAGGACCAGATGCCCCACGCAGGCTTTGCCTGCGCCCAGCGGGTCAGATCCGTGGGCTGACACCCGGACCGGCCGGAGCCCCTGCGGCAGCACAAAATCCAGGATGGCGAGGTCATGCGGGGCGAGATCCCAGAAAACGTCCACGTCCTGCTGGATGAGCCCCAGGTTGATCCGCACGGAATCGATGAAAAGAATGTCGCCCAGCTCGCCTGCGGCAATCAGTTCACGGATCTTCTGGATCGCCGGCGTGTAGCAGTAGGTGTGATCCGCCATCAGCACCAGGCCTGAGGCCTCCGCCAGGCGCACCATCTGTTCGCCGTGCGCCAGCGTATCCGCCAGGGGTTTTTCCACCAGGACGTGTTTACCAGCGGCCAGGGCCGCTGCGGCTATGGAATGGTGCGTGCGGGCGGGGGTAGCGATAGCCACCGCGTCCAGCCCCGGGTCTTCGAGCAGTGCCTGGACGGAGCCTTCGACGGCGGCCCCGCCAACGGCGTCCGCGAGCCTGTTGGCACGCTCCGCGTCCAGATCGCAGATGGTGGTCAGGCGCCAGTCGGGGCTGGCATGGAAGTTCCGGGCGAGGTTGGGACCCCAGTATCCTGCGCCGATAACGGCTACGTTGAGGGCGTGTTCGGGCAAGGCCGAGCCAACGGTTTGCGAAGGGTGCACTTTTGAGACCTGCTGTTCTGTCCGCAGCCGCTAGAGGCTGAACTCTTGGTACTGCGGAACACCCTACGAAGCGGGCTTTCGGGGTCGGATGAGTACCGATTACCGGTAATCACATGCCGCTACCCAGAAAGGGCAGCTCCCCACTGCGTAGTCGGTGCGGGGAACTACTCCCCCAACAGTTCAGCGGTCAGCTCATCACGCTTGCTGATGCCGAGCTTTTCGAAGATCCGGTAGATATGGCCTTCGACTGTGCGGACGGAGAGGAACAGACGTTCGGCGACCTCCGCGTTTCGGAAGCCCTTGATCACCAAGGCCGCAACATCTTTCTCCCGACGCGTCAGAGCCGGCGTCAGCGAAGTACTGCGGCGGCTTTCCGCCGTCTCCAAGGACTTGCCGATAACCCGCTGGACCCGCTGGATCTGTGTGCGGTCCCCGATGGCTTTGGCGAGCCGGAGTGCCTCCCGCAGCGCCAGCGCCCCCATGCCTTCACTGTCCGGGTCCGCAGGCTCCATGGCCAGGTGAAGCAGGGCTGGCACATCCTGGTCCAGGACCGCCCGCGCAAACTTATTCACCGCGCTGCCACGCGGCCCCTGGATATCATCACTGAGCTTAAGCAGGCGGTTCATTCCGGTTGCGTCGCCCAGGCCCATGCCAAGGGTGCGGAGCTCGAATTCAGCCGAAGTAAGCCCGTTCTCCTCCGCTTGGTCTGCCAGTTCCCGAAGTTCTTTGAGGACCCTGGGATCATTGGTCCTGGCGAACTCTGCGACCATCCGGTTTCCCCTGGCAATCACCTGCGCGCTGACCGCCCCGCGGGGTTCCAGCTCGTCATAGTCCGCGAGGATTTCTTCGGCCCTTGCAAAGTCGCCTTGCCGGGCGACGAGCTGCGCGCTGAGGCACAGAGCCAGGGGAAGCATCCCCTCCGGGTCATACGTCCGCAGGCCTTCGACTGCTGCGTTGAGCTTGGGCAGCGCCTCTTCCAGCTTGCCGCGGCGCAGTTCCATCACGGCGAACGTCATATCCACCGAACCGCCGATTCGTCCGAAGCTGCGCGAGGAGGCGGCGAAATCCTTCCTGATCGTGTCCCTGGCTTCCTCCCAATAGCCCGCCCAGAGCAAGGCGGCAAGATGCCGGTGGAGAACGAACTGGTAGTACGTCAGGAAACGGTGGTCGTTGGCGATAACGATTGCCAGCGCTTCGCGGGTCAGGTTGGCCGCTGTTTCGGATCGGCCGCTGCAGGTGTGGATGTCGCCCAGCAGGGTAAGCGCCACCAGGCTGGCCTCGGTGTCTCCCTCAGCCCGGGCATCGCTGAGCAGGTTGGTCAGCTCGGCTGCGGTGCTGCGGTAGTTGCCTTCTGCGACGTTGATCAGGGCACCCAGCAGCCGTGCACCGCGGCGGGAGGACGCAATGTCGGTCTGCATCTCGGCGTCGGCTTTGCCTGCCGCAATGGCTTCGGCTTCGATCCGGTCGATCGCCGTTTCCCAGGCCGATTTCGCCCGGCGCACTCCGATGCCGGCCCTATCCGAATGCTGCCGCACCTGCACGTCCAGCAGGGTACCGAGTTTGGCGGATGTAAGGTCCCTCGCGGATTCGACTGTTCCGGCAACCAGTTCCTGCGCCGCGGTGAAATTGCCCCGCTGGTACTGTGCCCTCGCCGTTTGGATCCGGGCTGCAGACAGCATCTGCGGATCTTGGATTTCCTGGGCGGCCCGCAGGGCGAAATCACTGTCGAAGAAATTGTTAGCCATATAAGCGGCCTGAAGCAGCTGTTGATCCGGGACTGGGGCACCACAGTCCAGGGACCAGCCAACGCTGCGCAGCAGGCCATCCATGGAATCCGAGTTCTCCGGCAGGACAGCCAGCACCTTCTGCCGCAGCCGGGCGCTGCGGGCTGCCGGAACCATGTGCCGAACCAGCTCCCCATACAAAGGGTGCCGGGGGCGCAACAGCCGCTGCCCGTCCTCTTCCACACTGACCAGCTTGGCGGCCGTCAGCGCGTCCACCGAGCGGTGCATTCCCAGACGGAAGGCAACACCTACCGGGACCGGCTCCGCCAGGGCGATAATTTCCATGGCTTCCCGCTCATCATTCGAGAGCCCGGACAGCTGTGCCTTCAGCAGATCCCCCAGCCGGCCCTGCGGCGGATGTACGTTGTCCCCAAGCAGCCAGACCCCGTGGCGCGAGACCAGGTTTCCGGTGCGCCGTGTTTCGGCGATCAGCGCGAGCATGTACATCGGGTTCCCGCCGCTCATCCGGGCCAGCTCGGCGCTTGAGGTGCTGAGCACCGGCCCGCCAAGGACCTGTTCACACAGTTCATGAACCTGCGAATCGGTCAGCGGCAGCAGGTGGTGCCGGGCGATTACCCCGCTCCAAACCTGAGCGGGAAGTCCGGCGGGAATGTCCGTGATGCTGCGGGTGAGGATCAGCATGCGCACCGTGTCAGCTGCCATCAGCTGCGAGAGCAGGTCCGCGCTGGCCTCGTCCAGGGCATGGGCATCATCCACCACAACCAGGGGCCGTGGATGCCCGTCCGATTCCATGGCCGGGCGCAGCCGATCCAAAAGAGCCCGCATAACGGCCAGCGGTGAGTCGGTGTCGCTCGCCGAGAGAACGGGCAGCAACGGCGCCAGGGCACCGAAGGGAATGCCGGTAAGCGCCGAGCTCGCGTGAATCCGGTGGACCGGCATTTCCGTTGAGAGCACCCCGACCACCACATTCGCCAGCGCGCTCTTGCCCAGTCCGGCCTCGGCCACCACAAGGGCACCGCGCAGCTCCGCCGAACGGATACTGGCCAGCACGGCTTGGACATCGTCGTCCCGGCCCACCATTGATTGCGCTACAAAACCTTGCATTGTCCCCCCACCCATCCCCGGTATTACCGAAGGATCTCCCTCAACTCGTCCCGGCCGGACACATGCAGCCTGTCGAAGAGCTTGCCCAGATGCCAATCAACGGTCCGCGGGGAGAGATGGAGTTCCTCGGCGATCTGCGTCCGCGTCAGCTTTCCGGCCGCCAGCCGCACCAGCCCGGCGTCGAACTCGCTGAGCTCCCCTAGCTTCTGTTCCACACCGTTTTCCCTGCGGAGCTTCCTGAACGCCGTATTTTCGATTCCAGCCGCCTCCCGCAGGTCGCTCCGCGACGAAGTGTCCGCGAATTTTCCCGTAATCAGCCGGGCGGCGTGGTGTGCCAGCAGATGCTGGCCGAGTTCCTGCGCACCATGCGCCGCATCCAGCAGCAGCCTCGGGTTCCTGGAGGCTATTCCATACCCGTATCCGGCCAAGACACGGGCCCACCGCCCCGAAACCCCCTCAGCAGTGGTGGCCAGCGCGGCTGCTGCCGTGCGGTCCCCCAGCGAAGCAGCACGTTCCAGGCAAATGAGCGCAAAAGAGACATTGCCCTGCCCGAGGGCCTCATCCGCCAGCCGGGACAGGGCGCGGGACGCCGCTTCAGGGTTTTCCTCCTGCCCTGCCAGCACCCTGAAGTAGGTGGTCATCTGCCGCGGATACCAGAACGGGCGATGCCTGAAGCGGGGTGCCATGGCCGTGTAGGCAGCGGCCTGTGCCGGATTTCCGCTGAGCCTGTAGGCATATGCGACCAGCGCTGCTGCCAGGGGCATGAGGTTCTCCGGGTCGTAGTAGCGCAGCTGCCCGACGGCGGGGAGGAGAAATTCCAGCGCCGCGTCGCCTTCTCCGGCTGCAGCCCGGATGAACCCCGCGGCCAGTTCCCCGGCGCTGCCGCGGTAATGCCCGTGGCCCTTGCTCTCTCCCAGGGATCCGAGCAGTTCCTGCGCCCGCTTCAGCTCCCCTGCCGCGTAGAACGCATAAAAGACACGGGACAGAACCGCGGTCTGGTCTGCCGCTGACCGTGGCATCAGTATCACCGGCCAGGAGCGCTCGAGCAGTTCCATGCCTTCTCCGGCACGCCCGGTCACACTCAGGGCTTCGGCTGCCATTGCCGTGGCAACGGCACGCGTACCGGGGGAAAGGTCTTCCCGTGCGGCCAGGGCAACGAGCGGGCCAACGGACCGGGTGTACTCCCCCTCTGCCAACCACACCTCCGCCTGGGCCAGGATAATCGCAGGGTCAGCGGCCGGCGTGTGCTGCTTTGTTCCGTGGGAGTCCCGGTTCCCCCGGCCGTCGCCCAGGAGACTGTCCAGTACGGACTGGGCGTTCCCCTCTTTGGGCAGGCTGCGCAGCAGGATGGCTTTTCGAACCATCAGTTCCACCCAGCTCCCGCGGCGGCTGTCGTCGAACCCGGGCTCGAAGTACCGGAGAACGTCCAATGCCTTTTGGTTCTCGCCCAGGGCCGTCAGCGCCCTCACCTCTTCGCACACCAGTTCCTGGCTGCGCCGGTCTTTGGCAACGGACCTGATGCAAGCCAAAGCCGCGGCGTTATCCCCGTTGGCATTGCCCGCTTTCGCAGCGCGCAACACCAGGTCTTCTCCCACCTCGGCCCCGCAGGACAGCGACCAGGCGACATATCCGTCGGCGGCCAGCGGATCGAGGCCGGAGCTTGAGTTCAGCACCGCGGAAACCTCCTTCCACAGCTGGTGGCTGCGGCCCAACGGCACGTTCTCGGCCACAACCGTCGCAAGGGTAGCGTTGCGGATCCTAACCATCGGAACCGGGCTGCCGGAAAGGTGGACAGTCCCCGACTCCTCCAGGGCGTCCAGCACCTCCGGAAGTGACAGCTCCAGCATGAGCGTCAGGGGAAGGGATCCGGTGAAGGAGAGGATCTCCACGGCTCTGCGTTCTTCGGGTGAGAGCCCGGATATCTGGGCTGAGATCACTTCCGCAATCTCTCCCGTATGGACATAGGGAGCGGCCATCACCCAGACCCCTTCGCTTCGCACCAGCCGCCGTGACTCAATTTGCTCGCGCGTCATGAGGATCGTGAAGTGGGGGCTGCCCCTTGTCTCCGCCCACATTGCCGCTCCGGCCCGCTCAGACACTTTTCCGCCCGCCACCCGTTCCATGAGGTGTCGAGTCTGGAAAGGGGCCAGGGGCTCAAGGTCAGTTCGTTGGAGGTAGCCGTCGGACCACAGCGAAAGAAGGTCCGGTGCGGCCAGCAGGATGTCCTGAACGGTTGCGATGACCGTGGCGTCGCCTCCACGGACCAGCTGCGAAATCACGAGGGCGGAGAGCCCATCAAGTTCCTCCGCATCATCGACGCAGATCAGGATGGGACGGCCCTTCGCCTTATGCCGGAGCAGGTCGCGCAGCTGCTGCAGAACCTGCAGGGGATGCAGCTCAGCCGAAGCCGGCAGTTCCGTGAGGAGCCAGGCCATCGCCCCATAGGATGTTCTTCGGGATACCCGGCTCCCATGCAGGCTTACGATGCAAAACCCGCCGGCCGCTTCCAGGGCGGCCGTGGCCAGCGCACTCTTGCCGATACCGGGCGGGCCTACGATCAGTGTCCCTGTCCCGCTCTTCAACGCGGTCTGCACGCTCTCCAGAACGCTTTCGCGCCCTACCAAAGAGCTTGCAGCCCTCACCGCATTCATGCCCAGCCAGCGTCATCCAAGGATGAAGACAGCCTAGAAGCGCCCCTGGCTAGCCGTCCCATAAGCTTCCCCCATGCTGCCCGATTCGGTTTGCTTTTGTGCGCCCCATAAAGTACGAGTCAATGGGCTAGCATACGCTCAAGCTGCGACCATAGGAAGGTATGCAGCCGGCGGGCTTTTGGGAAGGACCGGGCGGCTGACCTGCAGGATCACCGTCGGCAGGTGGGAGGCCAGCCATCCAAGACCGTGAAAAGGGACCGACGCCGGGATGGGGGTGGCCCAGTCTCGGAGGCCTCCCGACGCCGGCCCCGCTTCAGGAGCCCGAAGGCTACGGCCAGTCTAGGCCTGGGGTCAGGCGCAAACAATGCCCTCCACGGGCCCTGCCGGCACTGGTTAAATACCCGAATAATCACCGGCACTACTTGGACGCGGTGACCTGCGGCGTAACCGCGAAGAGCCAGTCAGGAGCCGCCGTGGAACTTCTGCTGGGCGGCGTTCAAGCCTTCAGTGATGAGGCATTCGAGGGCGTCGGCGGCATCGGAGATGAGGAACGGAAGCTCCTTTGACTCGGCCGTACCGAAGTCCTTCAGCACGTAGTCTGCCGCCTCCATCCGGCCGGGGGGACGTCCCACGCCAACCCGTACCCGCAGATACTCCTTGGTTCCCAGGGCCTTGCTGATGTCACGAAGGCCATTGTGTCCGCCTTCTCCTCCGCCGAGCTTGAGCTTGACGGTGTTGAACGGGATATCAATCTCATCGTGCACGGCAATGACCTGGGCGGGGTCAATGCCATAGAACCTGGCCAGGGCGGACACCGGTCCCCCGGAGAGATTCATGTAGGTCATGGGTTTGGCCAGCACTACGCGCGGACCGCCGATGGAGATCCGCCCCTCGGCGACCTGCGCCCTGGTCTTGTGTGTCTTGAAACTGGCGCCGATGCGCGAGGCAGCCTCGTCCAGGACCATCTGGCCGATATTGTGCCGGTTGCGGCTGTAGCCGGGCCCGGGGTTTCCGAGCCCGGCTACAAGCCAGGTATTGCTGTTCACAGTTGGGACTGCTCCTTGAACTGGTGCCGAGGTGTACCGGACGGCTCAGTCCAGGGGTCAGGCCCCGGCAAACCGTACTTGAAAAGGCTTAGGCCTCTTCAGCTGCTGCGGGAACTTCCTCAGCCGGGGCTTCCTCTGCAGCTTCGCCCAGGTCCTGGACCGTCGGCTCGGAAACGTTGACAACCATGGTCTCCGGATCCAGCAGCAGTTCGACGCCGGCCGGCAGGTCGATGTCGCCCGCGGTGATGTGCTCGCCGGCCTTGCGGCCTTCGACGCTGACCTTGAGGGACTCGGGGAGGTTGGTGGCGTCTGCCGAAACCAGCAGGGTCACGGCTTCCTGGTTGAAGACATTGCCCGGAGCAACTTCGCCTTCGAGGTGGACGTTGACCTCGACCTCAACCTTTTCGCCCTTGCGGACAGTCAGGAGGTCGATGTGCTCGATGATCTGCTTGATCGGGTCGCGCTGGATATCCTTGGCCAGGGCCAGGTGCGCTTCGCCGTCGACGTCGATGGTCAGCAGGGCGTTCGAGGTACGGGCGGCCAGTGTGGTGGCCTTGGCCGGCAGCAGGATGTGCAGGACGTCGGCGCCGTGGCCGTAGATGACTGCGGGGATCTTGCCGGCGGCGCGGGCCTTGCGGGCTGCGCCCTTGCCGAAGTCGGTGCGGGTGGTGGCTGCAAGCTTCTGGTCAGACATAACTAACTCCTGTGCTGGGTTCTTCCGTAATGGCTTTGAGTTGCCTGTCAGGCGCCGGTATCGGAACGAACCAGCTGCGATTCCGCGTCCATGGGACTGCGGTGCAGTTGAGAAGTTGCCAGCCACCGTCGATAACGGAGTACCGCCGGAAATTTCCGGGGCCTCCCTCGCCTAGGCATCGCTGCCAATCTTATCAGCATTCCCGCCCCGCCTATGCCCCGCCCCGCCCATGCCCCGCCTCAGCCGTCCTGCCCCCGGGATACCGCCGAGATACCGCCGGGATACCGCCGAGATAGCAGTAAGTGCTCGAAAGCCGCGGCTTTCGAGCACTTACTGCTATCTCGTTCTATTCGATTGTGCCGTCTGGGTCACTGACCCGGACGCAGCCCGGAAGCAGCCCGGACGCGGGATCAGGCTTTGCCGTCGAAGAGGCTCGTCACCGAACCGTCTTCGAACACCTCGCGGATGGCACGGGCAATCAGCGGTGCAATGGAAAGCACGGTGAGCTGCTCGAAGCGCTTGTTAACCGGGATCGGCAGGGTATTGGTTACCACGACCTCGCGGGCGCCGGACTCAGCCAGGGTGCGTGCCGCCGGATCGGAGAACACGGCATGGGTAGCCGCAATAATGACATCCTTGGCACCGGCTTCCTTCAGGACCCGGACCGCTCCGGCGATCGTTCCGCCGGTGTCGATCATGTCGTCGATAAGCACGCAGGTGCGGCCTTCGACCTGGCCGACAACCTGCTTGGAGACAGCCTGGTTGGGAACGGTGAGGTCCCGGCTCTTGTGCACGAATGCCAGCGGGGCGCCGCCAAGGCGCTCAGCCCACTGCTCAGCCACCCGTACCCGGCCGGTGTCCGGGGAGACAACGGTGACGTTGGTGACGTCCACGCGGGTGCGGATGTAGTCGGCCAGCAGCGGGATGGCCATCAGGTGGTCGACGGGGCCATCGAAGAAACCTTGGATCTGCGAGGTGTGCAGGTCCACGCTCATGATGCGGTCCGCGCCGGCGGTCTTGTAAAGGTCGGCAACCAGACGGGCGGAAATCGGCTCGCGGCCGCGGCCCTTTTTGTCCTGGCGGGCGTAAGGGTAGAACGGCGAAACCACCGTGATGCGCTGGGCCGAGGCACGCTTCAGCGCGTCGATCATGATCAGCTGCTCCATGAGCCAGTTGTTCAGCGGGGCCGGATGGGCCTGGATCACGAAGACGTCCTTGCCACGGACGCTTTCGCCCGGACGGACGTAGATCTCACCGTTGGCAAAATCATAGGCAGCGAGCGGCAGCAGGTCGGTGTCCAGGCATTTGGCCACCTCCTCGGCCAGCTCCGGGTGAGCCCGTCCCGTGGCTAGGACAAGCTTCTTTTCACCTTGTGCGGTGATTACGCTGCTCATTCGTGGTCGCTTTCTCGCGTGGGGATATCAGTACCGGAGAGGGAAGTCTGTGTCTGCGCCGCTTCCGCTGCCCGGGCAGCGGCGGAATTCGGGCGGTTGGCTGCCACCCAGCCATCGAGGTTGCGCTGCGGAGCGACGTTGATGGCCAGGGAGCCGGCGGCAACGTCCTTGCGGATCACCGTCCCGGCTCCACTGTACGCCCCGTCGCCTACCGTTACGGGGGCCACGTACATGTTGTCGCTGCCCATCCGCACGTGCGAACCCACGGTGGTGTGGTGCTTCTTTTCGCCGTCGTAATTGACGAAAACGGAGGCAGCACCAATATTCGAGTGCTCGCCGATGGTGGCGTCACCCACATAGGAGAGGTGCGGCACCTTGGAGCCGGCGCCAATCTCCGCGTTCTTGGTTTCCACGAAGGTGCCGATCTTGCCGCCCTCACCCAGCCGGGTGCCGGGGCGCAGGTAGGCAAAGGGCCCGACGTCGGCCCCTGCCCCGATCCGCGCATCCGATCCGTGGGTGCGGATCACTTTGGCGGCTTCTCCGACCACCACGTTGGTGAGGGTGGTGTCCGGGCCAACGACGGCGTCGCGCGCTATCTGCGTGGTGCCGTGCAGCTGGGTGCCGGGCAGGATCGTGACGTCCTCTGCCAAAGTGACAGTGGAATCGATCCAGGTGGTTGCCGGGTCCACGATGGTGACGCCGGCGCGCATCCAGGCGATGAGGGTGCGGCGGTTGTGTTCGGCGTTCAGGGCTGCCAGCTGCACGCGGTCGTTGGCGCCTTCGACCTGCCACTGGTCGCTTGTTACTACGGCGGCGACCCGGCCACCTGCTCTGCGGGCGAGGGAAAGCACATCGGTCAGGTACATTTCGCCCTGCGCGTTGTCGGTGCTGACCTGGGACAGTGCATGCCGCAGCACGGCCGCGTCGAAGGCGTAGATGCCGGAATTGATCTCATTGACCGCAAGCTCGTCGGCGCCGGCATCCTTATGCTCCACGATTCCGGTAACGGTCCCGTCAGCAGCCCGGATGACCCGTCCGTAGCCGCTGGGATCATCCACCCGGGCAGTGAGGACCGTAACCGCGTTGCCGTCGATGCGGTGCACCGTGACTAGCTCGCGGAGGGTTTCCGGTTCCAGCAGCGGCACGTCGCCGTAGGTCACCACAACAGTGCCCTGCAGCTCGCTGACCGCGTCGATCGCTTCAAGGCCGGCCTGGACCGCGCGCCCGGTGCCGGGGACTTCGTCCTGGTCCACGATCAGCGCGCCGGGCTGCAGCGAGGCGACATGCCCTGCCACCTGGTCCCGCTCATGGCGTACGACGACGGCGAGGGTGCGTGGCGCCAGGGCCTGCGCCGCGTTCAGGGCATGCCCCACCATCGACACACCGCCGACCGGATGGAGGATCTTCGGCGTCCGGGACTTCATTCGGGTGCCTGCCCCGGCGGCCAGGACAATGACGGCAGCAGGACCGGCTTCAGTCTTCGTTCCGGTACCTTGCGTATCCTGCATGCTCACGAAAAAGCGCTCCTACACGTTGTCCGGTCAGGGGCCGAGCGGCGTCGATTGACTCCGATTCGGTCTCTGCGGCTGCCACTTTAGCGTTCCGCCCATAGGATTCGAACCTATACTCCACGGCTCCAAAGGCCGGGGTGCTGCCATTACACCAGGGCGGAAAGTACGCAGCACCGGCTGCACACAAGAGTCCAGTTTGCCACGTCCGGAGCTTCCTCCGCGACTTGGGTTCACAGGCCCGCCCGGGCTCCGCGCGCGGTGGATGCGTAGACTGGGAGGGTGGCGAGAATAACAGCGGCGCGCTCACGCCCGCGCATGACCGGAGCCCAGCGGCGGGCGCAGCTGATCGGCGTCGCCCGGTCCCTTTTTGCTCTGCGCGGGCTCGAAGGCGCCACGATCGAGGACATCGCCGCCGGGGCGGGCGTCTCCAAGCCTGTTGTTTACGAACACTTCGGGTCCAAGGAAGCGCTGTACACCGAAGTGGTTGATTCCGAATTCGACCGTCTCCTCGCCGCGATCACGGAGGCCTTGGGCGCCGATGCCGGTCCGCGGGTGCTGCTCGAACGGGCCGCCTATGCGCTGCTGGATTACATCGAGAACCACACGGACGGTTTCCGGATCCTGGTCCGGGACGCACCGCCGTCGCAGCCCGAGGGCACCTTCTCCACCCTGCTTTCCCGCATTGCCGCGGACGTGGAGCACATCCTCTCCAAAGAATTCAGCAGCCGCGGGCTCAGCGCCGAGGTTGGCGGAATGTACGCGCAGATGCTCGTGGGCATGGTCGCCATGACCGGGCAGTGGTGGCTCGATGCCCGCTCCCCCGATAAGGCGACCGTTGCTGCGCACCTGGTGAACCTGTCCTGGAACGGGCTGACAGGCCTGCAGCGGGATCCCGCGCTGGGGCACATTCCCGGCGGCGCGCCGATGGTCCTGACCCTCTCCGCTGTTCTCCTGCGTGACAGCGAGGGGCGGATCCTGCTGGTCCGCAAACGCGGAACAAAACGCTTTATGCAGCCCGGCGGGAAGCTGGAGCCGGGCGAAGACTTCCGCCAGGCCGCCGCCCGCGAAGTCAATGAGGAGCTCGGGCTCAGCGTGGTCGCCTCGGAGCTCTCGGACATTGGCCGCTGGTACGGTCCCGCCGCCAACGAGGCCAACACCTTCATTGACGCCGGCCTGTTCGAGCTCTCCGTTCCGGGCCCGTTTGGCAGCGGGGCCGACCCGGCGCCGCGGGCCGCCGCGGAGATCGAGGAGACGCTCTGGCTGACCCCGGCCGAGGCCTTCGCCCGCACGGATATTTCCCCGCTGCTCCGCGACCACGTCCTCCCCGAACTGCTCGCTGCCGAAGGCACCGACCTCACCGTCGCCGGCTGACTCTCCCCTCCCCCTCTCTGGAGGTGGAGGGGTGGGTGCCTACTCCAGCAGCTCCGAAGCCTCGAGCCACTGCATTTCCAGCTCTTCCTGCTCTGCGGCCACGGCCTGCAGTTTCGCGTTCAGGTCGGCCAGCAGCCCAAAGTCCGGTGATCCCTGCGCCGTTGCGGCGTTCATCTGGGTATGGATCTTCTCTGCCTGGCCGGCGAGCTTGGTCAGCTGCCGTTCGATCCGGGTAATGTCCTTGCGCGCTGCGCGCTTGTCCGCTTCCGAATGGACCGACCCTGCCGATGCGTTGCCTGCCCCGGAGGTTCCGGAGCCGGCGGCATCGGGCCGGGAGGTTGACGCCTGTGCGGCCCGCGAGGCCTGCGAGGAACGTCCGCCGCCTGCTCCCCCGGCACCCAGCGCCGCTTCGCGCAGCTCAAGGTACTGGTCGACGCCGCCGGGCAGGTCACGGAGTTTACCGTCGCCCAGCAGCGCCATCTGTGTGTCGGTGACGCGTTCGAGCAGGTAGCGGTCGTGCGAGACCACAACGAGCGTCCCCGGCCAGCCGTCGAGCACGTCTTCGACCGCGGCGAGGGTGTCGGTGTCCAGGTCGTTGGTGGGCTCATCGAGCATCAGGACGTTCGGCTCCCCCACGAGCAGGCGCAGCAGCTGCAGCCGGCGCCGCTCGCCGCCGGAGAGTTCACGGACCGGGGTCCACTGGCGCTGGGAGCTGAAGCCGAGCTGTTCCACGAGCTGGCCAGCGGAGAGTTCACGCCCGCCAACGTTGAAAACCCGCTTTTCCTTCTCGATGACCTCGATGACCCGCAGGTCAGAAACCTCGTCGAGTTCCGTGACTTCCTGGGTGAGCACAGCAGTCTGCACGGTCTTGCCGCGCTTGAGCCGGCCCGACGTCGGCTCCACTGTGCCGTTGAGCAAACGAAGGAGGGTGGTTTTGCCGGCACCATTCACTCCGACGATTCCCAGCCGCTGGCCCGGTGCAAGCCGCAGGGTGATATTCCGGAACAGCTCGGTGTCCCCCAGCTGCAGGGACACGGATTCCAGGTCCAGGACGTCCTTGCCCAGCCGCGCCGTCGCCATCTTGTTCAGCGACAGGGTGTCCCGCGGTTCCGGGACGTCGGCGATCAGGTTGTTGGCCGCTTCGATCCGGAACTTCGGTTTGGAGGTGCGGGCAGGAGCGCCGCGGCGCAGCCACGCCAGTTCCTTCTTGACCAGCTGCTGCCGCTTGTTTTCGACGACGGCGGCCGTCCGGTCGCGTTCCGCGCGGGCCAGCACGTAGGCGGCGTATCCGCCGTCGAAGGGCTCCACCATGGCGTCATGGACTTCCCAGGTGCGGGTGCAGACTTCGTCGAGGAACCAGCGGTCGTGGGTGACTACCAGCATGCCGCCTTCCGTCGCCCGCCAGCGCTGCTTCAGGTGCCGCGCCAGCCAGGCCACCCCCTCGACGTCGAGGTGGTTGGTGGGCTCGTCGAGCATAATGACGTCGTCCTCCCCCATCAGCAGCTTGGCGAGTGCCACGCGCCGCCGCTGGCCGCCGGAGAGTGAGGAGACTTGGGCGTTCCAATCGACTTCCTGCACCAGTCCGCTCATAACGTCGCGGATCTTCGGGTCGGAGGCCCACTCATGGTCCGCGGCGTCCCCAACGATCGCGCGCCCAACGGTAAGGTCGCCATCGAGCACGTCAGACTGGTCGAGGTAGCCCACGGTGACGTCGCGGCGGCGGGTGACCCTGCCGCTGTCCGGAGTCTGCCGCTCGGCGAGCAGCCGCATCAACGTGGACTTGCCGTCGCCGTTGCGGCCCACCATGCCGATCCGGTCTCCCTCGTCGAGTCCAAGGGAGACGGCGTCCAGGATGGTTCGGGTGCCAAAGGCGATGCTGAGGTTTTCAGCGCCAAGCAGGTGTGCCAATCGGAACTACTTTCTTCGGTGGTTCAGCTGTTGTCGGGTGCTGCCGGTGCGGCGCCGCCG
>NZ_DALZXY010000068.1:0-20157 GCF_031988865.1 Arthrobacter sp. | reverse complement strand
TGGGAGATACCACCAGCCTGCAGAACGAACCGTGCATCCCGGCGATCCACGCCGCGTGCGAGTCCCGCCGGGCGGGGACGCGGGCGGGGACAACCGCGTAGTGCGGCGCTCAGCGAACGCGCGCGAGCGTCACCCGGTCCAGCTCCACCGCGCCGCCCATGGCCCGGTGCAGCCGGATGAACTCCACCGCGGAGACCTCCAGGATCGAGGTGTCCTTTTTCTCCGGCAGCAGGTCAGGGTGCCCGTTTTCCATCAGTTCGATGAACAGTTTCTGCGCCTCGAGCCGTTCCATGGGATCCGTGGGGGTGATCTTGTGGTTCGCGGACCCCAGTTTGTAGCCGGTTTCGACCACGATCACATACTGTTCCATGCCCGCTCCCCGGCTTGTGGGGTGCCGGCCCGATCCGGAGTCTTCACCCGCTGAACGCAACTGTCCTCAACATTGTTGGTTTCCACCGCCCAATAAAGCAACCATTGCCTTACCGCTTAGCCGCGGTCCCCCTAAGGAAGGAGCACTCAGTTCCATGAGTGATCGCCAGTTCGGATTCCGTACCCGCGCCCTGCACGCAGGCGGCACCCCCGATGCCATCCACGGTGCGCGCGCCGTCCCGATTTACCAGACCACGTCATTTGTCTTCAAGGACACCGACGACGCCGCCAACCTGTTCTCGCTGCAGAAGTACGGCAACATCTACTCCCGGATCGGCAACCCCACGGTCGCGGCGTTCGAGGAACGCATCGCCTCCCTGGAGGGCGGTATCGGTGCGGTGGCGACGGCGTCGGGCATGTCCGCCGAGTTCGTCACCTTCGCAGCCCTCTGCCAGGCCGGGGACCACATTGTGGCCGCGTCCCAGCTCTACGGCGGCACGGTCACCCAACTGGACGTGACGCTGCGCCGCTTCGGCATCGACACCACTTTTGTTCCCGGCACGGATCCCGCGGATTATGCGGCCGCCATCCAGGAAAACACCAAGGCCGTGTACGCCGAGGTCGTGGCCAACCCGAGCGGTGAAGTCACCGACATCGAGGGCCTGGCCAAGGTGGCGCACGACGCCGGTGTGCCGCTGATCCTCGACGCCACCCTGAGCACGCCCTACCTGGTCCAGCCGTTTAAGCACGGCGCGGACGTCGTGATCCACTCCGCCACCAAGTTCATCGGCGGGCACGGCACCACCCTGGGCGGCGTCGTCGTCGAGGCCGGCACCTTTAACTGGGGCAACGGCAAGTTCCCGGCCATGACCGAACCGGTGCCCTCCTACGGCAACATCTCCTGGTGGGGGAACTTCGGGGAATACGGCTTCCTGACCAAGCTGCGCTCCGAGCAGCTGCGCGACATCGGACCGACCCTCTCCGCGCAGTCCGCGTTTCAGCTGCTGCAGGGTGTGGAAACCCTCGCCCAGCGTGTGGACGAGCACCTGCGCAACGCCCAGGCCGTGGCCGAGTGGCTGGAGGCTGACGAGCGCGTCGCCTGGGTTTCCTACGCGGGCCTGGAATCGCATCCGCACCATGAGCGGGCGCAGAAGTACCTGCCCAAGGGCCCCGGCTCCGTCTTCGCGTTCGGCGTGAAGGGCGGCCGCGCCGCCGGGCAGGTGTTCATCGAGTCACTGCAGCTGGCCTCACATCTGGCCAACGTCGGCGATTCCCGCACCCTGGTCATCCATCCGGGCTCCACCACCCACCAGCAGCTCTCCCCCGAGCAGATGGCCGCTGCCGGCGTGCCGGAGGACCTGGTGCGGATCTCCGTGGGCCTGGAGGACCTGGAGGACATCCTCTGGGACCTGGATCAGGGCCTCACCGCAGCCGCTGCCGCGGCGTCGTCCGGAGCAGTTCCCGCAGCCGGGACGGCACCGGCCGCGTCCTGCACCGTACCTGCCCCGGCCGCCGTCGAAACCCAGGAGTCCGCCAATGTCTGAGATCCGCACTGACACCCCGAGCTGGGTAGGCCCCAGCGCCCCCGAGCGCCTCGCGCTGCTGCGCTCGGCCAAGTCGATCGCCATTGTGGGTGCCTCGGACAAACCGTCCAGGGCCTCCTACTTCGTGGCCACCTACCTGCTCTCCTCCTCGCCGTACCGGGTGTACTTCGTGAATCCGGTGGCGAAGGAGATCCTGGGCCAGCCGGTCTACGCCTCATTGGCCGACCTGCCGGAGACTCCGGACATCGTGGACGTCTTCCGCCGGCATGATGATCTGCCGTCAGTGCTCGAGGAGGCCAAAGCCGTGGGCGCGAAGACCCTGTGGCTGCAGCTGGGTGCCTGGCATGAAGAAGTGGCCCGGGACGCCGAGGTTGCCGGGATGAACGTGGTGATGGACCGCTGCGTGAAGATCGAGCACGCCCGGTTCCACGGCGGCCTGAACCTGGCCGGCTTCAACACCGGCGTGATTTCCTCGAAGCGCCAGCTCACGGCCTAGCCGCCGCCGAATGGCCCCCGGTAGGAATCGCCGTCCCTGTCACCCTTTGCAGGGTTCTGATTCTGCCAGCCGCTGCCCTGCCCCTGGCGGTGCGGGCCGTGGAACCCGCCATCGGAATCATCGTCGGAGTCATAGTCCCAGTCGGAGTCGTCCCAGTCGAAGTCGTCCCAGCGGGACCCATGGCGCTCCTCGCGGCCTTGGCCGCGGTCACCGTTGTGCCAGCCATGGGCCTCGCCCCGGCCGGAGTCCTGCGGTGCCCCACCCGTGACAGGCACCGTCGCGGCCGGGAGATCTACAGCGTCTGCATTATCCGCCGGCACCGGGACTGGGACAGCTTCCACCGGGGTGGGCACTGCCTCGGCCGGCGCAGGCTCAGGTGCGGCCGGTGCCGGTGTGGGGGCCGGTGCCGGCGTGGGGGCCGGAATCGGCTCGTATGTAACGGGCGACGGCGTTTCCTGCGTGGTCTCGGCCGTCACCCAGAAACCGCCGTGGTTGGTGGCGGCCACACCGGTGGTGCCGGCCGCCATGGCCGCGATAACCGCGCCACCAAGGAGGAACCCCCGACGGCGGGATGATTTCCGCAACGGAGTAACCGATCCCGTGAAGAGTGCTTCAAGTTCGGCGCAGGGAGCGGGTGCGGGGTCCCGGCTGGCTTTCCGCAGGCGCCCGAGCGCAGCGGTGAGCTCTTCGGTGGCTTCCACCCCCGATTCTGCCAGGAGGCGCCGGATCGAGTCCTCGTCACTGGGGTTGTTGGACGTGCCTTGCATGTTCCGCTGCCTCCTTACCTGCGAAGCGTTCCTTGAGGGCAATGAGCGCCCTCCGTTGAAGTTGTTTGACGGAGTTGGCCGTCTTCCCCATGATCGTGGCGGATTCTTCAAGCGACAGATCTGCCACGACCCGCAGCAGCAGGACTTCGCGCTGCTGGTCCGTGAGCCCTTCCAAGAGCGGCGCCGCTGACAGCGTAGATCCCAGGACGGCAGCTTCGGCTGACTCCGTGTACCGGGTATCCGCGAGCGGGTCGTACGGCGCTGTCGCCGGCTGGCGTTCCCGCCGGCGGAACTCGTCCACCATCCTGGCGTGGGCAACCGAGAAGGCGAAGGTCCGCAAGCCCGCTGCACCTCCGGTAACGGTGGGGAGTTTGGCGAAAACCGTCAGGAACACTTCCTGTGACAGGCCTTCGGGGTCTTCACAGCCTTTGGATCTCAGATACCCCAGGACCCCGGGCGCCAATGACTCGTAAACAGCCCGCAGTGCCACGGGGTTGTTGGCGCACGCTTCAGAGACTATCTGCTCTGTCAGCGGGTCAGCCAAGGCGGGGTCTTCCGGTCTGGGACGTTGGGGCGAACCAAATCGTACCCCGCCGAGCCTGATCCTGCAGGGAAATAGCCGCGCCGCTGCTCGTTGGGG
The DNA here is from genome assembly GCF_031988865.1 of Arthrobacter sp. NCBI lineage: Bacteria > Bacillati > Actinomycetota > Actinomycetes > Micrococcales > Micrococcaceae > Arthrobacter > Arthrobacter sp. The sequence continues at coordinate 16,341 of NZ_DALZXY010000068.1, read as the reverse complement.
GGGATGAGCCCCGGCGCGGCTATTACACAGGGGTAATCGCCGGGGGTGCCGAAAAGGTTACGCGGCACCCAAAGATTCTTTTTTGGGTGATCCGCAGCACGGATCGCCGGCGTCCCCAACGCCGGAAAACCATGCTGGCGTACCGGCACCGGGGGCTTCCGGCGGGGCCGCCCGGCAGGGGGTGCCTGCCTGGAATGTGGGATACTGGAGCGGGCTCCGCCTTCCCCACGGCGGAACGCGGCGCGGCCGGCCAGCAGGAAAAGGCACCAGCGCCGCGCCGGACCAGCAACCCGTGGCCGAGCGCCGCGGCACAGGATATTGATGACCCTCAGCAACTCCACCACGCGCCACGACACAGAGCTCAAACGCAGTCTCTCGCTGCGGCATATCCGTTTTATTGCCCTCGGCTCCGCGATCGGCACCGGCCTCTTCTACGGCTCGTCCGAGACCATCCAAGCCGCCGGACCCGCTGTGCTCATCGCTTACATCATCGCCGGCTGCGCCGTGTTCCTGGTGATGCGTGCCCTCGGTGAAATGGCGGTCCGCCACCCAGTCGCTGGTTCGTTTGCCCAGTACGCCGGCCGTTATCTCGGCCCCCGCATGGGGTTCCTGACCGGCTGGACCTTCGCCTTCGAAATGGTCATTGTCGCCATCGCGGACATGACAGCGGTCAGCATGTATATGGGCCTGTGGTTCCCGGACACTCCGGGCTGGCTCTGGATGATCGCTGCCATGCTGTTGATCGGAGGGCTCAACCTGATGCGGGTCAGTGTCTTCGGCGAACTGGAGTTCTGGTTCACCCTCATTAAGGTCTCCACCATCGTTGCGATGATTGCCGGCGGGCTCTACCTGATTGTCTTCGGGGTCAGCACAGGCGGTTATGAGCCCGGCGTGAACCATCTGGTGGACCACGGCGGGTTTGCACCGTTCGGGGTCTGGGGCATCGTGATGAGCCTGGGAATCGTCGTGTTCTCGTTTGGCGGCGTCGAAACACTCGGTGTGACCGCCGGTGAAACCGGTGACCCCAGCCGGGCGATCCCCAAGGCCGTTAACACCGTGCCCGTGCGGATCCTGGTTTTCTACGTACTTTCGCTGGGTGTGATGCTCTGCCTCCTGCCCTGGGACAAGATCGGTTCTGAGGGGAGCCCTTTCGTTCAGGTCTTCGCTGGGTTGGGCATCCCCTTCGCCGAGCACCTGATCAATGCCGTTGTCCTCACCGCGGCGCTCTCCGCTATGAACTCCATCTTCTATGCCGCTTCCCGCACGATGTACGGTCTGGCGGAACAGGGCCACGCACCACAGGCCTTCACCCGCGTCTCGCGGTTCGGTGTTCCAGTCTGGCCGGTGGCCATCATCATGGCCAGCCTGCTCGGCGGCCTGGGCCTGTACCTGTGGATCCCTGAGCAGCTGTTCCTGGTGGTCGCTTCCACCGCTACCTTTGCCACCATTTTCACCTGGTCGTCGATCCTGCTCAGCCACCACCGCATGCGGCGCCAGATGCGGCGCGAGGGAATCCCCTCGGCGGGCTTCGCCTTCCCGGGATGGCCAGTGCTGAACATTGCCACACTGGCCTTTATGGGCCTGGTGACCGTCATCCTCGCCTTCACCGGCCCCGGCCGGACGGCGCTGGCCGTCGGCGTGGTGTGGCTCCTGCTGATGCTGGCCGCGTACCAGTTCCTGGTCAAGGGGCAGGGCCGGCAACCGATCGAACTCCCCGAACCCGCCGCCCGGTCCTAGCCCTCGGGGACATACCTGCCAGTTTGGGACTTTCCTGAAGCCGCCCCTGCCCCCGCCCGGCCCGGGCCCCTCCGCAGGACTAGTGCGCCGTAACGATCTGCTCGTTGACCGCGAACCGGCGGTTGCGCAGCACCGGCAGGAATTCGCGGACCTCCTCGATCCGGCTTCGCGTCACCTCTGCCGTGGCAATGCCCGCAGGTTCGTCATCCAGGAAGACCTGTGGCACGCCCATCGGGTCCAGGATGGCTGAGTGGCCGATGGTGTGGCCGCTCGAGGTGCCGGCAGCCGCCACCCACACGGTGTTCTCGATGGCCCGGGCCTTGAGCAGGGTTTCCCAGTGGTCGATCTTGTGTTCGCCCTTGAACCACGCGGCCGGGACGGCGATGAGGTCCGCGCCCTGGACGGCCAGTGCCCGCGCCAGTTCGGGGAACCGGAGGTCGTAGCAGGTCATCAGGCCCACCCGGAGGCCGCCGATCTCCACCACCTGGATCCCGTGGTCACCGGCTTTGATCCGGGTGGACTCCTGATAGCTGAAGGCATCGTAGAGGTGCAGTTTCCGGTACGTGGCGGCGATACGCCCGTCGGACTCGATCGCCACCAGCGTGTTGTAAGGGCGTTCCTCGCCGGAGGACTCGTAGCCGCCCGCGACGACGGCGATTTCCAGTTCCGCCGCCAGGAGGGAAAGCCGCTGGACAAAGCTGCTCCAGCCGGCGTCGACCGCTTCGGCCAGCGTTCCTTCGACCTTGCCGATGCTGAACATCGACTCTTCCGGGAACACAATCAAGCCCGAGCCCTCTGACTTGGCCTTTTCAGCCAGCGAGCGCATCGCCGCGAGGTTCTCCTCGACGTCTCCCGTGGGGCTGAACTGACCTACACTGACCAACATTGAGCTACCGCCTTGCCTGTGGACCGGTTTTTCTCCAGCCTAGTGCAGGTCCTCGAAGTGGAGCACAGGTTTCAGGACCTCGCCCGCTTTCGCTGCGGCGGCGGCGTCGTTGATCTCGTTGAAGGAATAGCGGGTGATCATCCTCTGCAGCGGGAAGCGGCCCTGCTGCACCAGGTCCACAAGCGCGGGCAGAAAGAGCTGAGGGGTGGAGTCCCCTTCCGTGATGCCGATGACCTGGCGGCCGTTGAGCATAAAGTTCACGTCCAGTTCCACGCTGGACCCCGCGGCGGGCGCACCAATCAGCCCGAGCTTCCCGAGCGGGGCCAGAGCGTCGGCAGCGGTGGCCGCCACCCGGGTACTGCCGGTCGTTTCGAGCGCATGGGTAACGCCGCCGCCGTTGGTCAGTTCGAACAGGGCCTGCAGCGCATCCACATTTCCGGAATTAACGACGTCGGTGGCCCCCAGCTCGCGGGCCAGCTCCAGCCGGGAATCCACCAGGTCCATCACCACAATGCGGGTGGAGCCGGAGAGCGCGGCGGCCATCACGGCGGCGAGGCCCACGGGGCCGGCGCCGAAAACAGCGAGGGTGGAACCGGGCTCGGGCCGCAGGACGTTCATCACGGCCCCGGCACCGGTCTGGATGCCGCACCCCAGGGGTGCCAGCAGGCCCAGGTCAGCCTCCGGATCAACCTTGGTGACCCCGCGCGCGTCGGCCAGGACATAGTCGGCGAAGGAGGACTGGGCGAAGAAGTGTCCGTGGACTCCCAGTCCGTCCTTGGTGATGGTCGCGCTGCCGTCGCTGCGCTGTCCGCCAAGTAGGTTCAGGTCCAGGAAATCGACGCAGTAGGCCGGATGTCCCTGGCGGCAGTTCCGGCAGACCCCGCAGCTGGTGAAGCTCAGCAGCACGTGGTCGCCCGGAACAACGGAGGTGACGGCGCTGCCGACAGCCTCGACCACGCCCGCGCCCTCATGTCCCAGGACCCCGGGCAGGGGAAAGGGAATGTGTCCGGCCTGGACGCCCAGGTCCGTGCCGCAGACTCCGGCGGCGGTTATCCGGACCAGGACTTCGTCCGGCCGGGGATCGTCGAGCGTGACCTCGGTGATTTCGAAGGGTTCATGGACGCCGCGCAGGATCGCGGCACGCGCCTGGGTTGTCATAAGGCCACGCTACGCGGTCGGCTTCGCGGGTGTCAGGGGGTCCGAGAAGTATTGTGGCGCCATGGAAGAAATCAAGGAACCGGTAGAGCTGTCCCGGAAGAATGGCAGCCTGAACCCGGCTGCCGCAGGCTTCTCCCGGACTCCTCTTCATGCGTTCGCGGACCTGCCTTCCGGGCTCCGGCACGGCTGGCGGACCAAGCGCTGGGAATACTGGGGCATCCTCACGCCCGAGCTGGCGATCGACATGACCATCGTCCACCTGGACTATGCGTCCGCCCTGCAGCTCTACGCCCTCGAGCGCGCCACCGGCAAGGAGGTCAGCTATGACCCGCTGAGTATCCCGCCTGGCTCCACCGTGATCCTTCCGGACACCGTGCCGCCGCTGACCGCCGTTGGCACCATGGGCGGGACGCACCTCCGCTTCCACGACGACGACGGCGGCACGCACCTGCGCGCCGAATCGGAACGCATCGGCGTCGAGCTCTATGCACCTGCTGCCGGCGACGTGCTGGGGGTGGTGGTCCCGTGGTCGGCCACCCGCTATCAGTACACGCTCAAGGATGTGGCACGGGAGGTCAGCGGCACAGTCACCCTGGACGGCCGCACCTATGAGGTGGGCGGCCCGGGTTCCTTCGCCGTACTGGACCGGGGCCGCGGACGCTGGCCGTATTCCAAGCGGTGGATCTGGGCGGCAGGATCCGGGACGGTGGACGGCACCCGGCTTGGCCTGCAGCTGGGGGCACTGTGGACCGAGGGCACGCCCGCCACGGAGAACGCACTGATCGTGGACGGGGTGCTGCACCACTACGACGACGAAGTTCAGTTCAGCTACGACCTCACCAACCCGCTGGCACCCTGGCGTGTCCGCGGCGACTGGATCGACGCGACCCTCACACCGTTCCACCGGCGCCGTGCAGCGACCAATGCCGTGCTGGTGTCCTCCGCCATCTGGCAGGCATTCGGCTCCTGGTCCGGCTGGGCAACAGCACCCGACGGCACCCGGTACAGCCTGGACGGGGTAGAGGGCTGGGTGGAAGAGGCCCGGAACCGGTGGTAGCCGGGGCGCGGGGAACGTCGGGCGTGCGGCGTTGACGCCTGGAGAACGCCGCTGCTAGGTTCGCAGGAAACTTTTCCCGCCGAAGGAGCCGTACGTGAGCAGCAAAGTCTCAGCCCTGGCCATGGACGCCATTGATGTTGCGCGGATGGCCGCGTTCTGGACCCAGGCCCTGGGCTACCGGGTGGCCGATCAGTTCGACGGGGGCCTCACCCTCGCGCCGGCCAACGGCGTACCGGGCCCACCGATCGACGTCGTTCCCGTCCCCGAAACGAAGACCGTCAAGAACCGGCTGCACCTGGACCTGGTTCCGGACGGCTGCACCCAGCAGGAAGAGGTAGAGCGGATGCTCGCCCTCGGCGCGGTCCCGGCCGACGTCGGGCAGGGTCCCGACGTGTCCTGGGTTGTGCTGGCAGACCCGGAGGGTAACGAGTTCTGCATCCTTTCGGGCCACGGCTCGGAGTAGGGCGCAGGCCTCTGTACCATCCACCTCATGGATTCCCTTGAGATGTCTGTCCGGCCGCCTTCCAAGGAGGATGCCGGGTGGCTCGCCGAGATACACCTCGCAGCGTGGCGGGCAGCCTACCGGGGAGTCATGACCGACGAGTACCTCGATGGCCTCAGTGTGGAACAGGCGGCTGCCACCTGGCGCAGCAGCATCGAATCTCCAAGAGCTGGCATCCAGCACCTCGTAGCCGCCGTCGATGACCATCCCGTTGGATTCGCCATCATCGGTCCGGCACACGGAGACTACGCATCTGATACCGGCCAGCTGCACGCGATCAATGTCCACCCGGAATGGTGGAGCCAGGGAGTGGGGTCCGCTCTTTTCGGGGCAGCCGAACGAGGGCTGGCCGGCCTCGGCTATTCCCAAGCCTTCCTGTGGGTGGAGAAGGGCAACAGCAGGGCACAGCTTTTCTACCAAAAGCACGGCTGGGTAAATGACGGCGGCACCATGGAAGACAACCGGTTCATCCCTCCGATCTCCGAACTGCGGTACAGTCGCGTCTTCTCGACGTAATGATGCCCGGAGCGAAGTCGTCCACGGATGCGCCGTTTGCTGGCGCCAACAACGGTGCGTGCCAGCGCCGGCGAGCTGGAGCCCTAGGCAGCGGTTAAACGGCGAAGGCCCCGCAGCCAACGGCTGCAGGGCCTTCTGCTATACGAACTACTCGCTGATCAGGTCGCGGATCACGATCGTCTGGTCGCGGTCCGGGCCGACGCCGATCGCGGAGAACCGGGTGCCGGAGAGCTTTTCCAGTGCCAGCACGTAGTTCCGGGCATTTTCCGGCAGATCCTCGAGGGTCTTCGCGCCCGTAATATCCTCGGTCCAGCCGTCGAAGTACTCGAAGATCGGCTTGGCGTGGTGGAAGTCGGTCTGCGTCATCGGCATTTCGTCGAAACGCACGCCGTCGACGTCGTACGCCACACAGACCGGGATCTTCTCAATGCCGGTCAGCACGTCGAGCTTGGTGACGAAGTAGTCCGTGAAACCGTTGACGCGGGAAGCGTGGCGGGCCAGGACGGCGTCGTACCAGCCGCAGCGGCGCGGACGGCCGGTGTTCACACCGAACTCGCCGCCGGTCTTCTGCAGGTACAGGCCCATGTCATCGAAGAGTTCGGTGGGGAACGGTCCGGCGCCGACGCGTGTGGTGTAGGCCTTGATGATGCCCACAGCCCGGTTGATGCGGGTGGGGCCGATGCCGGAGCCCACCGAGGCGCCGCCGGCCGTCGGGTTGGAGGAAGTCACGAACGGGTAGGTGCCGTGGTCAACGTCCAGGAACGTGGCCTGGCCGCCTTCCATCAGGATGACCTTGTCCTCGTCCAGGGCCTTGTTCAGCTCGTACACCGAGTCGATGACCATCGGGCGCAGCCGGTCTGCGTAGGAGAGGAAATACTGGACCACTTCTTCGGGATCCACGTCGCGGCGGTTGTAGACCTTAAGCAGCAGCTGGTTCTTCTGCCGCAGCGAACCTTCGACCTTCTGCCGCAGGATCGACTCGTCGAAGATGTCCTGCACGCGGATGCCCAGGCGGGCGACCTTGTCCATGTAGGCCGGTCCGATGCCGCGGCCGGTGGTGCCGATGGCACGCTTACCCAGGAAACGCTCGGTGACCTTGTCCATCACCTGGTGGAACGGGGCCACGAGGTGGGCGTTGGCGGAGATGCGCAGCTTCGAGGTGTCGGCGCCGCGTGCTTCCAGACCGTCGATTTCGGCGAACAGCGCTTCGAGGTTCACCACGCAGCCGTTGCCGATGACCGGGATCGCGTTGGGGCTCAGGATGCCGGCGGGCAGCAGCTTCAGTTCGTACTTTTCACCGCCGACGACGACGGTGTGGCCGGCATTGTTTCCCCCGTTGGGCTTGACGACGTAGTCGACGCGGCCGCCGAGAAGGTCGGTGGCCTTACCTTTACCTTCGTCGCCCCACTGGGCGCCGACGATGACAATTGCGGGCATGGGATCCTCCCCCATTAGTTACGCTAGGGATCCGCGCCAGGCGCCGAACCGCTACCGTGCATGAGAACGCCCCGGCACTCCTGCGACGCAGGACACAGGTGTCCATTCGCTCAAGCTGCGGGGCTCTTACCTGCCAAGTTTAGCCGATCTCCGGCCCATCCCCTCCGGAAGCAGCCAGCCGGGCGTACGGTATATGCCATGGAGCGCTTCCGCGGCTATATTGCCGGGCTGGGCACGCAGTCCGGAACCCGCCTGGTCATCGGCCACTGGCCGGACTCGCCGTTCGGCCCTTTCACCGATGTCATGGTGGAGAACCGGTTCGGCTCCCGCCTGCTGCTGGCCCCTGACGAGAACACCGCCCGGTACGTTTCCTCCACCTATTCCTTCGATGCGGTGGACGTTGTTCCCGTTACCGCGTGGCTGGACGAGGGGCGGCTGACTGTCGACGGCGGCCCGCTGCGGCTGCGCGCCGAGCTGGGCCAGGTCACCTTCCTGGGCAGGCTGCTGGAGGCGGTGCCTGCACCACTGGCAGTGCACCCGCTCTGGCTCCGGGCAGTAAACCCGCTGGCCGGCCTCATCGTCCGCGGCGTGCAGACCGCAGGAACCACCGGGGATCGACTCGAATTCTATGGAGTGCGCTCCATCCGGCGGATCGCGGCCGCAGAGTGTTCCTGGAATGGACAGGACCTCGGCGCGCTGGCACCGGTCAGCCCGCCGGTGCGGTTCGGTTTTTCCTCGGTCCCTTCCCGGCCGCAGATCCTTGCGGTCACCACCACCATCACTGCCCGCCAGGCGGCGCGAAGCGAATCGAGTGGGCAATGGAGAACCGTTTTCACCCGCATGCCGAATCCGTCTGGTCTTACCCGCGGCCACCCCGAATCGAACCGGGCACTGAAGCTGTAGAAGTCTGGCTGGGCGGGTCGCTCGTGGCGGCGACGTCGGCTGCCCTGCGGGTGCTGGAGACCAGCCACCCGCCGGTCTACTACCTGCCGCTGGAGGCCTTCGCGCCCGGGGCCCTGCATCCGGTTTCGGGCCGAACGCACTGTGAGTTCAAGGGCGCGGCGTCCTATTACGACGTCGTCTCCGGCGGCCGCCGTGCGGCCCGCGCCGCGTGGCGGTACGAGGATCCCGCTCCCGGATACGAGGCGTTGACGGAGACGGCTGCCCTGTATCCCGGGCTGATGGACGTGGTGCGGGTGGATGGCGAAGATGTCCAGGCGCAGGAGGGCGATTTCTACGGCGGCTGGATCACCAGCCGGGTGACCGGTCCGTTCAAGGGGCCTCCGGGCACCTGGGGCTGGTGAGCGCGGGGCCGGTCACTCTAGCTCCGCGGGCACGGCGGAAGCACCCGGCCTCCATGGAAACACCGAAGGTGCCCTCCCTAATGGGAAGGCACCTTCGGTGGAGTGGAAGCTAGGCTTCGATCGCGGCCTTGGCCTTTGGATCGGAGCTGTCCAGGAACTGCTCGATCCGGTTGACCTCTTCGGTTTCGTTGATCGCAGCGGCCGCCCGTCCCAGAGCATAGAGCGAACGCAGGAACCCGCGGTTCGGCTCGTGCTCCCACGGGATCGGTCCGGTGCCGCGCCAGCCTGCACGGCGCAGGGAGTCCAAGCCGCGGTGGTAGCCCACCCGGGCGTAGGCGTAGGACTCGATCGTCTGTCCCTCGGCGAAGGCTTCATCAGCGAGGATGGCCCAGATCTGCGAGGAGGTGGGGAACTTCGCTGCAAGGTCAACGGCCTCGTCACCGGCAGCGAGGCGGGCGACGACGTCGGTCTCCTCGGGCAGGTAGGTGGGCTCGGGGCCAAGCAGGTTCTTACGGAATTCGTCTGACATTAGAGGTGCTTTCCTGCCGATCCCAGGGACTGTGCTGCTTCAACCACGCGGGCGGCCATGCCCTTTTCGGCGGAGGCTCCCCAGACGCGCGGGTCATACTGCTTCTTGTTGCCGACTTCGCCGTCGATCTTCAGGACGCCGTCGTAGTTGCGCAGCATGTGGTCGGCGACCGGGCGCGTGTACGCGTACTGGGTGTCGGTGTCGATGTTCATCTTGATGACGCCGTAGGAGACGGCGTCGGCGATCTCCTGGGCGGAGGAGCCGGAGCCGCCGTGGAAGACCAGGTCGAACGGGCTTTCCTTGCCGATGGACGCGCCGACGGCGGTCTGGATTTCCTGCAGGATTTCCGGGCGCAGCTTCACGCCGCCGGGCTTGTACACGCCGTGGACGTTGCCGAAGGTGAGGGCGGTGATGTAGCGGCCCTTGCTGCCGTCGCCGAGGGCTTCGATGGTGGCCATGCCGTCTTCGACGGTGGTGTAGAGCTTCTCGTTGATCTCATTTTCCACGCCGTCTTCTTCGCCGCCGACGGCGCCGATCTCGACTTCGAGGATGATCTTGGCTGCCGCGGTGCGGGCCAGGAGCTGCTGGGCAATCCGCAGGTTCTCATCCAGCTCTTCGGCGGAGCCGTCCCACATGTGTGAGTTGAAGATGGGGTCCTCGCCGCGCTTGACGCGCTCTTCGGAGGCTGCCAGCAGCGGCAGAACGAAGTCGTCCAGCTTGTCCTTGGGGCAGTGGTCGGTGTGCAGGGCGATGTTCACGTCGTAGCTCTTGGCCACTTCACGGGCGTAGGCGGCGAACGCCAGCGAACCGGTGACCATGTTCTTGACGGTGGAGCCGGACCAGTACGCAGCGCCGCCGGTGGATACCTGGATGATGCCGTCCGAACCGGCTTCAGCGAAACCAGCGATCGCGGCGTTCAGGGTCTGCGAGGAGGTGACGTTTACAGCCGGGTACGCGAATCCCCCCGCCTTGGCCCGGTCGATCATCTCTGCATAGATCTCGGGGGTTGCAATAGGCATGCTGACTCCTTAGCGAAGTGACGAAATGCGGCAGGGCCGGGCCCTCTTTGGCTCCTCCCATCCTAGCCACAAGTGTCCCGGGAGCATCAGGGTGTGGCGCTTCCGGCGGGTAAGACGACGCCGAGTGCTGCGGCCGCAGCCGCAGTCCCGCCGGCGCTGGCCCGCACTGGAGGCTAGGAGACTTTCTGCCCGAAAACGTGCCGGCGGACCCAGCCGTGCATCGCGATGGCTGCCGCGGCGGAAGCGTTCATGGACCGGGTGGAGCCGAACTGGGCGATCGAAAGGGTGGCTTCGGCAGCTTCGTGGACTTCCGGCGTCAGGCCCGGGCCTTCCTGGCCGAAGACCAGGACGCAGTTGCGGGGCAGCTCGTAGGTTTCCAGCGGCACGGAATCCGGGAAATTATCAATCCCGATGATCGCCAGGCCCTCGGAATGCGCCCAGTCGGTGAAGTCTTCCACCGTGGGGTGGTGGCGGACGTGCTGGTAGCGGTCGGTGACCATGGCTCCGCGCCGGTTCCACCGGCGTCGTCCGATGATGTGCACTTCCTTGGCCATAAACGCGTTCGCGGTGCGCACCACGGAGCCGATGTTCAGGTCGTGCTGCCAGTTTTCGATGGCGACGTGGAACTCGTGCCGCCTGGTGTCCAGGTCCGCAACGATCGCGTCGTGCTTCCAGTAGCGGTACTCATCCACCACGTTCCGGCGGTCCCCGCCGGTCAGCAGTTCGGGGTCCCAATGTTCGCCCTCTGGCCAGGGCCCTTCCCACGGTCCGACGCCGACCTCTGGCACCGCAAGATCTGCCGGACCGGGCTCGGGAAGGGGAATTGTTTCAGGGCTCTCTATCACCCTTCCAGCGTAAGGTGAAAGACTGGACCATCCCGCATCCGCACCGGGCGGAGCAGGTCTGTGCCGGCGTCGTCCGGAGAATGCTGACCTGCCAGGAGCAAGCGCTGGAAGAGGTAACCGTGGGCGAAAACGAAAACATCGAGTGCTGGCTGACTGACATGGACGGAGTCCTGGTCCATGAGAACCAGCCGATTCCAGGTGCTTCGGAGCTGATCAACCGCTGGGTAGACACCTCCAAGCGGTTCCTCGTGCTGACCAACAACTCGATCTACACACCGCGCGACCTGGCGGCCCGGCTGCATGCGTCCGGCCTCGAGGTCCCGGAAGAGAACCTCTGGACCTCGGCCCTGGCGACCGCGGAATTCCTCAAGGACCAGCTCAAGAACTCGTCCTCCCCGGGCCGCGCCTTCGTGATCGGCGAGGCGGGACTGACGACGGCGCTGCATGAGGCCGGACTGATCCTCACCGACACGAACCCGGATTATGTGGTCCTGGGTGAAACCAGGACCTATTCCTTCGGCACCATCACCAAGGCCATCCGGCTGATCCTGGACGGCGCCCGGTTCATTGCCACCAACCCGGATGTCACGGGCCCTTCCGCGGAAGGCCCCATCCCGGCGACCGGTGCGATTGCCGCCCTGATCACCGCCGCCACGGACCGTGTGCCCTACATTGTGGGCAAGCCGAATCCGATGATGTTCCGTTCGGCCATGAACAAGATCGACGCGCACTCGGAAACCACGGGCATGATCGGGGACCGGATGGACACCGACATCATCGCCGGCATCGAAGCGGGCCTGACGACGGTGCTGGTGCTCTCCGGGATCACGCAACGGGAGGACATCAGCCGCTATCCGTTCCGTCCGTCCCAGGTGCTCAACTCCGTGGCGGACCTGATCAACACGGTCTAGCCCACCCGGCACGCCTCGGCTGCAGCTGCCGTGCTCCGCTTAGAAGGGGACCTTGCTGCCGCCGCCTCCGGTGGCCGGCAGCGGCGCGTAGGTATCCAGGATGTCCTGGACCAGCTGCTGGTAGATGACCGGGTTCCACTGCGGGCTGGCGTGGGCCGGCCGGGCCCCCTCGGTGACCAGGGCGTTGGAGACCATGTTCTGCGGAAACAGTTCGGTCCAGCGCTGCCGGGCGGTGTGGTAATTCACCGTGGTGTCTTCCGGATTGCCGATGTACGCGATCTCGGCCTTGCCCAGGCCGCCGGCGAACGCCCCGGCGTCGTAGTGGTAAATGTAGGACGATTCCGACTGGATCAGGGTGCTCGACGGCGCCAAGGGTGAGAGCTGTTCCAGGGTCTGGTCCGCGATGGTGCTCCAGCTGCGTTCGTCTTTGTGCAGGATCCGTTCGCCGAGTTCGTACCCGCCGCGCACCGCGCTGGGAACCTGGTAGCCCGCTTCGTAGAGGAAGACCACACCCCGGATCATGGCCGCATCCAGCACATCGAAGCGGCCGGACGGGCTGGAGTCCAGGATGATGATTTCCACCTGCACGCCGCGGGCCAGCAGCCGGGCCGCGATTTCCACCGCCACCATGCCGCCGAAACTGTGGCCGTAGAAATAGACCCGGTTGATCCGGCGGGTACGGATGTAACGGAAGACTTCGGCCTCGATGGTGTCCAGGTCCAGGCCCTTGTTGGAATAGCCGACGGCGGCCATCTGCCCGCGGCTAGCCAGGGCAGGGCGCAGGGAATTGAGGATCCAGACGGCCTCCTCCCAGCTGGTCTTGTAGCCGGGAAAGAGGAACCACATGGACCGGGGGAAGCGGGTGGTTGCCTCGTCGTCACGGACCGGCAGGATTTCCAGTTCTTCGCGGCCCTCCTGGATGAGCCGGGTGACGAAGAGATCGGTGGCCAGCGTCAGGCCTGCGGCGGCTCCAACCAGGAACCGCCGCCGGGAGTAACGCCCCAGATCCGCCGCACGGCGGAGGAGCTCAGCTGGGTCATCGGTCATAGGCTCCCGCCCCAGGTCTGGGACCTAGTCGAGACCCAGCTCGTCCTTGCCAAATGCGAACAGGTACGGCACCCCGGCTTCGGCTTCGATCCGTTCCTTGGCACCGGTATCGCGGTCCACGATCACGGCGACGGCCACCACATTGCCGCCGGCGTTGCGGACGCCTTCAACGGCGGTCAGCGCGGATCCGCCCGTGGTGGAGGTGTCTTCCAGGACCAGGACGTCGCGGCCTGAGACGTCCGGGCCTTCCACCTGGCGGCCCATGCCGTAGGACTTCTGGGCCTTGCGGACGACGAAGGCATCCACGGTGCCGCCGTTGCGGACGGACGCGTTCATCACAGCGGTTCCCACCGGGTCTGCGCCCATGGTCAGGCCGCCCGCGGTCTGGAAGCTGATCCCGGCGGATTCGACCATGTCCAGCATGACCTCGCCGACCAGCTGGGAGGCTTCATGGTGCAGCGTGATGCGCCGCAGGTCGATGTAGTAGTCGGCTTCCTTGCCGCTGGAAAGGATCACCTTTCCCCGGACCACCGCCAGTTCCTTAATTAGTTCCAGGAGGCGGGCACGGGACGCTGCGATCTGCGGGGAAGTCATGCTCCCAATCCTATCGGAGCAGCCCGGGCAGTCTTTTGCCTGCGGCCCTTGCCTGGTCGCCGTGTGGGTGGCCGACGGCGCGCTGGGCGGGTCTCAGGCCGACGGCGCGCTGCGTGTCACAGGCCGACGGCGCGCTCCCGCCCGGAACCGTGTGTTGTATAGGCTGAACGCCATGCGCGAACTTCAAGCAGAGATCATTGCCGAAATGGGTGTGCAGCCCAGCATCAATCCGGAAACGGAGATCCGCCGGCGGGTGGAATTCCTCAAGGAATACATGTTCGCCTCCCATACCGCGGGTTTTGTCCTGGGCATCAGCGGCGGCGTGGATTCCACCCTGGCGGGCCGTCTCGCCCAGCTGGCTGTGGAAGAACTGCAGGCCGAGGGGACCGACGCAAACTTCGTGGCCCTTCGCCTGCCCTACCGAGTGCAGCATGATGAGGACGACGCGCAGGCCGCCCTGGACCTCATCCGCCCCAAGACCTCCTGGGTCTTCAACATCGGCGACGCGGTGGACGGCTTCGAAAAGGAATACGCCGTCATGACCGGCGAGAACATCAGCGACTTCAACAAGGGCAACATCAAGGCGCGCGTGCGGATGACCGCTCAGTACGCCGTCGGCGGCCAGCACAACCTTCTGGTCATCGGTACTGATCACGGCGCCGAATCCGTCACCGGGTTCTTCACCAAATACGGCGATGGCGGAGCGGACATCCTGCCGCTGTTCGGGCTCAACAAGCGCCAGATCCGGCAGCTGCTCACCGCTCTTGGCGCTTCCGAGCAGTTGTCCGGCAAGGTCCCCACCGCGGACCTGCTCGACGGTGCGCCCGGCCAGACGGACGAGACCGAGCTGGGCATCAGCTACGACCAGATCGACGATTACCTCGAGGGCCGCGGTGTGTCCGCCGAGGCTGCGGAGAAGATCGAGAAGCGCTACCTGGCCACCCGCCACAAGCGCACGACCCCGGTCTCGATTCTCGATTCCTGGTGGAAGTAGGGGCGGGTCCGGGTTTCCGTGCTCCGCCCGCCGGGCGGGAAGAACGGCGGCAACGAAACTCCTTTGCTCGCAGAGCTCGCCGGAGTATTAAAGCCGCCTTATCCGGCCCGTCCGGAGGGCTGTCGGTTGGACCTCCGCGCTTCAAAGCCGCAGTCGGGCGTGACTTGGTCCGCCCAAAGGCGCCCGGAGTGAGGGGCTGGCATTCTTCGTGATTACGGCGGCGGCGGTGATGGCAGCGAAAAGCCAGATTGAGGAGAGCAGTTCCATCCACCAAGGGCCGTGCCCTTGGATGTGCCCGAAATATGCCAGGCTCATGGCGTAGGAGGACGCTAGGAACAGTATGTAGAGGGCAGCCGCGACGATGCGCATCCTCCGCCTCCCCAATCTGGAAACGTGTTCGGGCGGGCAGATCAGCGCGGGCAGCAGCAGGATGAACCAGACCCAGTGGTGGTACCAGCTGATGGGCGAAATCATCAGCATCGCCAGTGCTGCCACCCCCGCAGCGGCTATCTGTTCGCCCGCCGCCAGCAGTCTGCGAATCGCCGCGTAACCGCCGATTACCGTTGTCAGTGACAAGGCACCCCAGAGGATGGTCGCAGTGTGTTCTGCCAGCCCGAGATGCTGGGTAAATGACCGCAGCGTCAGGTTGTACATGTCGTCCACGGTGCCGACCCTCGAAGGCGTAATCAGGGCCTCGGTCCAGTAGTAGACCGAGCCTTCGGCGCTGATGATGAAGCCAACCGCCACGGAGCCGAAGAATCCCACAGCCATCCATGCCAGTGCTTTGAAATCCCGCTGGGCTAGAAAGAACAGACCCAGGGCCAGCGGTGTGAGTTTCACGCCGGCGGCAAGACCCGTGAGGAAGCCCCGCGGAAGCCTCAGCCTTCGGGAACCAAGCAGGTCAAGCAGGACCACTGCCATCAGGGCGGCATTGATCTGCCCAAAGGAAAGTCCTTCCCTCCACGGCCCCGAGACACCGACGAGGAACACGGCCAGGCCAAGCAGGACTGCGTACTGCCAGGTGGACCGCTGCCGCAGGTGGGCGGCGGTCCTGCTCGATCTGGTGATGACCAGGTGCACGACGACCAGCAGGGAGATGAGCAGAATAATCGTATGAAGGTGGGCGCCGATTCCGGCGGGCAGCAAGGCATAGGGCAGGAAGAAGAGAACCGCGAAGGGCGGATATGTGAAGGGAAGCCACGCATCTCCGGCGATGTTCCACAGCTTCTGGTCATACAGCTGGGCCGACCCGTCTAGCTCCAAAAAGGCTCTGGCCCCCGCCCGGTACACATTGAAATCCAGGCTGTGCACGGACGCGGCCCACCAAACCAGCGCACAGCCAAGAACAATACAGATGAGCGTTGGAACGCTGCGCAATAGGGGTGATCTGTCAGGCACCCCCACAGCCTATGGCCAACCCGGAACGGGCCAGGGAAGCGCCTCGGCAATACTGCGGGTGATGCCTCAGCCCCCCCCCCACCACCCTCTTCGGCCGGACGAAAAGGACGCACAGGGTGCTGCACCCTTAGCCGTGCCTGGCGTCCCACACAGATTCCCACCCGGTGCGGCTCAAGTGACCATTGGGGCCTCACCTGCATCACACGCAACACTCGCTGGGAAACCAGGGCCCGGACTCCGAAATGCAGACACGGGTTCCCGCTCTTCGTGACTGGAGTTACTCCTGTGAACCCACCAGCCCCACTAAGCAACACAGAGTGGGAACCTGTGTCGCCGGACCCGCTACAAAGCCAGGCCGGCGCACCCGCACGGCGCCGTTGCCCGGTCCTGTGTGCAGATATGGCGGG
>NZ_DALZXY010000067.1:4026-20719 GCF_031988865.1 Arthrobacter sp. | reverse complement strand
CAGGTGGCGGTCGAGGACCTGCGGGCGGACGTGCAGCTGCCGGCAGCGGTGCAGCCTGCCCTGCCGATCCCGGCCGGTGCGGAACTGAAAATCCCCGGGTTGGACCCGCTGGTGACCCCAAACCCCGACTTTTACCGGATCGATACCGCCCTGCGGGTGCCGCTGGTGGATCCGCGGAACTGGCGGCTGCGGGTGAGCGGCATGGTGGAGAAGGAAGTGGAGATCAGCTACGCGGACCTGCTGGCCAAGCCGTTGCAGGAAAGCTGGGTGACCCTGGCCTGCGTCTCCAATGAGGTTGGCGGATCCCTGATCGGCAATGCGAGGTGGCTGGGCTGGCCGGTGCGTAATCTGCTGGCCCAAGCTGGCGTGCTGGACGGCGCTGATACGGTCCTGTCCACGAGCGAGGACGGGTGGACGGCCACCACTCCGCTGGAAGCACTCACCGACGCCCGCGACGCACTGCTCGCCGTCGGCATGAACGGCGAGCCGCTGCCGCCCGAGCACGGTTTCCCGGTCCGCATGGTTGTCCCTGGACTCTACGGTTATGTCTCTGCCACCAAATGGCTCACCGAGCTGAAAGTCTCCCGGTTCGCGGATGAGACAGCGTACTGGACCAGCCGCGGCTGGTCCGAACGCGGGCCGATCAAACTCTCCTCCCGTATCGACACCCCGACCCGGAACGCATCGGTCCCCGCCGGGCAGCTAACAGTTGCCGGGGTGGCGTGGGCGCAGCACACCGGAATCAGCGGTGTCCAGGTGAAAGCTGACGACGGCGGCTGGCAGGACGCCACGCTGGCCGCCGGAATCTCGGCGGACACCTGGCGGCAGTTTTCGATTCAGCTGGAACTACCAGCGGGGGAGCACACGCTTACGGTGCGGGCCACTGACGCCAACGGGGTCCAGCAGGATCAAGCCGAGCGGCCTGTTGTTCCCGACGGCGCCACCGGGCTGCACTCGATCCGGGTCAATGCAGGGTGAGGGCCTCACCGCGGCTTGCCGGGCTGTCTCTGTCGAGGATGCGGCTGGGGATGGGCTAGGGTCGCCCTGTGAAGATTACGGCTCTTGAAGGCACAGTCAATTTCCGGGACGTCGGCGGACTGCCGCTGGTGGGCGGTGGCGAAAGCGCCGCCGGAGTCCTGTACCGCTCCGATGCGATCAGCTCACTGACTCCGCACGGACTGGAAACCCTGGCCGGGTCCGGCATCAGCGTCATTGTCGATTTCCGCACCCCGGCTGAAGTGCAGATGGCTCCTGACAGGCTTCCGGTCAGCCGTCCGTTCAGGACCCTTGAGCTGCCGCTCTTCGAAGGCGCGTTCACGGGCGTCGCCCAGGAAGAGATGCAGCGGGCCAACCTCTCCGGCGATCCGGAGGCGGCGGCGCGTACGGTGCAGGCCGCCCTCGCGCAGCTTCCCACCCTCGGCCAGCTCTACACCGGGATGCTGCAGGGTGGGAGCACGGTGTTCGCGGAAACGGCGCGGAGTGTGGCCGCAGCGGAGGGCGGCTCGGCCGCCCTGCTGCACTGCACCGCGGGCAAGGACCGCACCGGGGTGGCCATCGCGCTGATCCTTGAAGCTGCTGGTGTGGAACCCGACGCCGTTGTGGCCGACTACGAGCAGAGCGAAAGTAACCTCGCCGGCGAGTGGGCGGACCGCATGCTGGGCATGATCGCCGGGATGGGTGTTCCGCTCAGCGATGGGATTATCACCCTGGTTACCCGTTCACCGGCAGAAGCCATCACAGCAGCGCTCACCTGGGTCCGCGAAAACCACGGCGACGCGGCCGGGTACCTGCGGTCCGGAGGCCTGACGGAGGCCGAGCTGGACCGGCTGCGCGGGCGCCTGCGGGAGTAGGGGCCGCGGACCTGCGCAGCTGCCACCGGGACGAAAAGTCCGCAACCTGCATAGAATTCGACTCAGTGCGCGGCCGCGCACCTGGCCGAGGAGGAACGTGAGCAGCACAGGCACCCGCGCCCGGGCGGTGGCGGAACACCAGGACGAGGTACAGCAGCTCCTGGCCGGCTGGCTGGGCCAGGTCCCGGCCCGTACCGAGACCCTGGATCTGGCGCAGGCCGCCGGCCGGATCCTGGCCGGCGACGTCAAGGCACCACACAGTCTGCCGCCGTTCGCCAACTCCCAGATGGATGGCTATGCGGTCCGTGCCGCTGACCTGGCGTCCGCGCCGGAGCCCGCAGGAGCCTCGGATCCGGCCGGCGTCCTGCTTCCGGTCGCAGCCCCGATCCCAGCCGGGACAGCCGCTCCCGCACTGGCTCCGGCAACCGCCGCCCCGATCATGACCGGCGCCATGCTGCCTGCCGGGGCGGACGCCGTCGTGCCCATTGAACGGGCGGTCCCGGACTCCTTCTACCCGGACACGGAACTGGACGGGGCGATCGTGAAGCTCCCCGGCGGAGTGCACGCCGGTCAGTTCGTCCGCCCGACTGGCAGCGACATCGCCCAAGGCGCGGTTGCGCTGGCAGCGGGCACCCGGCTCGGGGCCCCCCAGCTCGGGCTCCTGGCCGGCCTGGGGATAGCGTCCGTAACGGTGCGGGCCCGCTTCCGGGTCCTGCTGCTCAGCACGGGGGATGAAGTGGTGGAGCCGGGAAGGCCGCTGGCTCCCGGGCAGATCCACGACGCCAACACCACGCTGCTGGCCGTGAGCCTGCGCGAAGCGGGTGCCGAAGTCATCAACTCGCGCATCATTGCCGATCAGCCGGAACTATTCCTGGCGCAGCTCCAGGAAGACCTTGGCCGCCATCCCGTGGATCTGGTCCTGACCTCCGGCGGCATCAGCAAAGGCGCCTACGAGGTGGTCCGGCAGGCACTAAGCAGTGCCGGAGTCCGCTTCCTTCCCGTGGCCATGCAGCCTGGCGGCCCCCAGGGAATCGGCGGCGTCAACGGCGTTCCGTTCCTTGCTTTTCCGGGCAACCCGGTGAGCTGCCTGGTCTCCTTTGAAATGTTCCTCCGTCCCGCGCTCAGCGTCCTGACCGGGCTGCCCGTGCCGCGCCGGCAAGTCCATGCCCGGCTCAGTGGGGACGCAGCCAGTCCGCCGGGCAAGCACCAGGTCCGCAGGGGCCGCTACGCGGACGGAATAGTGGAGCTGGTCGGTGGGCCGGGTTCCCATCTGATCCACGCCCTGGCTTCGTCCAACGCCCTGGTCCAGCTGCCCGAAGGCATCGAAGCGGTGGCGGACGGGTCGGAGGTGACAGTATGGCTGTTGGAATAGCCCGCTAAATCAGCCCCGCTGACATTGATAGAGCATCACCGAAAGGAAGCACCGATGGCCGGAGAAGAGCAGCCAGCACCGTCGCTTACCCACGTCCGCGCCGACGGTACGGCCCACATGGTCGACGTTTCCGCCAAGACCGAGACTTCCCGCGAAGCCACTGCCCAGGCCGTCCTGAACACCACCGCCGACGTCGTTCGGCTGCTTTCCGAGGGCGGGCTGCCCAAGGGCGACGCGTTCGCCGTCTCGCGTGTGGCAGGCATCATGGCCGCCAAACAGACCTCGAACCTCATCCCGCTCTGCCACCCGCTGCCGCTGACCAAGGTCACGGTGGATTTCGAGCCCCGGCAGGACACCGTCGTTATGCGGGTGACGGTCAAGACCAAGGCATTGACCGGCGTCGAAATGGAAGCGCTGACGGCCGTGTCCGTGACCGCGCTGACGCTCTACGACATGATCAAAGCCGTGGACAAGCACGCCGTGATCTCGGACATCATGGTGCTGGCCAAATCCGGCGGCAAAAGCGGAGACTGGGCCCTGTGAGCGCCGGGCCGGCCGCACCGGTCCGCCGCACGGCGGCAATCCTGGTGGCCTCCACCCGCGCCGCGGCAGGCACGTACGAGGACCAGGCCGGGCCGCTGCTGCAGGACTGGTTCTACGCCCTGGGCTACGACGTCGTCCTGGCGGAAGTCGTGCCCGACGGCGATCAGGTGGGACAGGCACTGGCGCGCATGCTGGCGCTGGAACCATCGGTCATCATCACCAGCGGCGGCACGGGGATCAGCCCCACCGATGTCACCCCGGAGCAGACCCTGCCGCTGCTTCAGCGCCAGGTGCCCGGGATCATGGAAGCCCTTCGCGCAGCTGGCCTGGCCAAAACGCCCATGGCTGCGCTGAGCCGCGGCTACGCCGGAACCGCGGGCCGGACCTTCCTCGTCAATCTCCCGGGCTCTCCCTCCGCCGTCGCGGACGGGCTCGCTGTCCTGGAACCACTCGTCGGGCACGTCTGCGGCCTGCTGGAAGGCAAAAATGAGCACTAGCGAAGTCGTCTCCGCCACTGTTGGCACCGCCGTCCTGGTCTCCGATACCGCTACCACGGCGGTGTGGACGCCGCAGGCCGGAGCAGTGGTGAGTTTCAGCGGCATCGTCCGGAACCACGACGGCGGCAAGGACGTCGCCTCGCTCGGTTACAGCGCCCACCCCACGGCCGGTGCCGTGATCGCCGACGTCGCGGCCCAGGTCGCCGCCCGGCACGACGGCGTCCGTATCTGGGTGGGCCACCGCACCGGACCGCTTCAGATCGGTGACGCAGCGCTGGTCGCCGCCGTCGCCTCGGCGCACCGCGGCACCGCGTTCGCTGCCTGCTCGGACCTCGTGGACACGGTCAAGGCGCAGGTGCCCATCTGGAAGGAACAGGTTTTCGGCGACGGATCCGTGGAATGGGTGGGTGTCAGTGACGCCCCGGCATGACCGGTAATCTGGACCCATGAGCAAAAAACTGGCCGTCGCGGTGCTCGGAGCCACCGGGCGCATGGGATCAGAAGCCGTCAAAGCCGTGGAAGCGGCTCCGGACCTGGAACTGGTTGCCGCCCTTGGCCGCCAGGATCCGCTGGACACCCTGGTTTCGGCCGGCGCGCAGTACGTGGTGGACTTGACCGTCCCGGACAGCACCGAAGCTAACGTCCGGTTCGCCATCGAACACGGGATGCATGCCGTCGTGGGAACCACCGGCTGGGACGCCGGCCGGCTGGAACGCCTGGAGGAGCTGCTCGCGGCTCATCCGGAAACCGGTGTCCTCATCGCTCCGAACTTCGCCCTCGGATCCGTGCTGGCCTCGGCCTTCGCAGCCAAGGCAGCCCCGTACTTCGAATCGGTTGAAGTAGTGGAGCTGCACCACCCGGACAAGGTTGACGCCCCCTCCGGCACCGCGGTCCGCACCGCGGAGCTGATGGCCCGGTCCCGCGCCGAAGCAGGGATGGATACCTCTCCCGATGCCACCGTCAAGGAACTTCCCGGCGCCCGCGGAGCCGACGTCGAGGGCATCAAGGTGCACTCCGTCCGCCTGCGCGGACTGGTTGCCCACCAGGAAGTCCTGCTCGGCGGGGAAGGCGAACAGCTCACCATCCGCCATGATTCCTACGACCGGGCCTCCTTTATGCCCGGCGTGCTGCTCGGACTGCGGCAGGTCGCCGCGCATCCGGGCCTGACCGTCGGCCTTGACGGTTACCTCAACCTGAACGCTTAAGGAAAACCTCAGTTGTCCACCTTCTTCTCCGGCCTCTTCCGCAACCGCGCCAAGATCGGTGTCCTGCTGGTCACCGTGCTGCTGGCCTTCTACCTGGTGGTGGTCGCCCAGCGCGGCTGGCTGCTGCTGACTTCCGACGGGATCACCGCCAAGGCCATGGGCCTGGCATACTTCGTGCTCCCGGCAGTCGGGGTGTGGGCCCTGATCCGCGAACTGCTGTTCGGTGTGCAGACCGAAAAAATGGCCAACATCCTGGCCGACGAAGGTGGACTGCCCGTCGACGACCTGCCGCGGACTCCGGGCGGACGGATCGTGCGCGAGGCCGCTGACGCCCAGTTCCCGGTCTACCAGGCCGAAGTCGAGGCCGCCCCGGAAGAATGGCGGGCCTGGTTCCGGCTTTCCTGCGCCTACGCCGCCGCCGGCGACCGCAAGCGCGCCCGCTCGTCAATGCGCCAGGCGGGCAAACTCTTCACCCCCTGAGCTCCCGAGCCACCCATTTTCATTGCGACCCTAGGAATCTGTTGACAAACACGGCCGCAGGCCCCGCTTCATCGTCCGCTCCGACCCCGCCCGCCGCCACCCACACGGATCCGCACACGGCCCGCAACCGGCTGGTCATCGGCATCCTGATCGTCTCGGCGTTCGTCGTAATCCTCAATGAGACGATCATGAGCGTTGCACTGCCCACGCTGAGGATCGACCTGGACATCAGTGCGGCCAGTGCCCAATGGCTCACCACCGGGTTCCTGCTCACCATGGCCGTCATCATCCCGGTCACCGGGTTCCTGCTGCAGCGTTTCCATACCCGCCAGATCTTCCTGCTGGCCATGACGCTCTTCAGCGCCGGAACCCTGCTTGGCGCCGTCGCGCCCGGCTTTGCCGTGCTGTTGATCGCCCGTGTGGTGCAGGCCAGCGGCACGGCGATTATGCTGCCGCTGCTGATGACGACGGCGATGACCCTGGTGGCACCCGCGGCCCGCGGCCGCACCATGGGCAACATTTCAATCGTCATTTCCGTGGCGCCGGCAATCGGACCCACCCTCTCCGGAATCATCCTCAGCGCCCTGAGCTGGCGGTTTATGTTCATTCTGGTGCTGCCGATCGCGATCGCCGCGCTGATCCTCGGCGCAGCGAAGATCCAGAACGTGACCGAGCCCCGCAGGGTGCCCCTCGATGTCCTCTCGGTGATCCTCTCGGCCTTCGCTTTCGGCGGCCTGCTCTACGGGCTCGCCGCTATCGGGGAAAGCGCCTCGAACGGACCGCCCCCGGTCCCGCCGCTGCTGCCGTTCGCCGTCGGAGTTGCTGCGCTGGTGCTGTTCATCCTCCGTCAGGTCAGGCTCGCCCGAGTCTCAGCACCGCTGCTGGACCTGCGCACCTTCCGCAGCAGGAACTTCACCATCTCGATCGCGATGATCGCTGTCTCGAGCATCGCGCTGTTCGGCAGCCTCATTGTGCTGCCGATCTACATGCAGTCCGTGCTTGGCCTCGACACCCTCACCACCGGCCTGATGCTGCTGCCAGGCGGCGTCATCATGGGCATCCTGTCCCCGTTCGTGGGCCGCATCTATGACAAGGCCGGGCCCACCGCGCTTCTGGTTGCCGGTTCCGTGCTGGTCAGCGGGTCCCTGTGGATTATGGCGACGGTGCTGGATGCTGACACACCCGTGTACATGATCCCCATCGTCCACGTTGTCCTCAGCATCGGGCTCGCGATGACCTTTACCCCGCTGTTCTCATCCGCGCTCGGATCGCTGGAGCCCAGGCTCTACTCGCACGGCAGCGCCATCCTCAACACCGTGCAGCAGGTCATGGGAGGTGCAGGCACAGCACTGTTCGTGACCCTGCTGTCCACCGGAGCCGCGAAGCGGCTGGCGGAAGGCGCCAGCGGACTTGTTGCGACGGCCGCCGGAGTGCAGACAGCGTTCCTGGCCGGGGCACTCATCAGCCTGCTCGCCATTGCTGCCGGTTTCTTTGTCCGCCGGACGCCCACCACTGGGGACACTGCGCCTGCCCCTGCCCCTGCTCACGGATGATCCCGTAGCCCCTGGCGGCAGGGCTGCCAGAGCCGTGCGGACACCGGGCCCGTGTCCTTACCGGCGGTTCTCCGCCAGGGTGCCGTCCCGCGCCAGTCTGGAGACGCCCGAGGTAATGGTCTCCAGCGGTCCGCGGGAACCGAGACGGATGAACGCCATGCCGATCAGCACCGCCGCCACGGCCTGCGGCCAGAACACCCAACTCGGGTCCAGCGCCGGCTCCTGGACATCCATCAGGGCCATCACCCAGATGTGGACGCTGTAAAGCGTCAGCGTCATGGCCCCGGCGGCCGAGAGGGGCAGCAGCAGGTTTGGCCGGGCCCGGGTGAGCAGCAGGCAGGTGCCGATGACGGCGGCAGCCGTCCCGGAGGTGTGCAGCAGGTCAAAGGTGGTGCCGGAGTGTGGTGCACTGACCGCAAGCCACCACCATGAACCGGACTGGTCCACGCCGGTGAGGTTCACTTCCAGCATTCGGCCGATTGGCCAGGTCTGCCCGGACTCCGTCTGCAGCAGCTCGGCGAACCCGCCGGCATCGATGAGCAGGTACCAGCTCAGGAACTTCGAGCCGAGGGCAGCGAAGATTCCGGCACAGACCAGGCCAACCTGCACGCCAAGGTGAGAGAGCTGCAGCCGGCCTATCACCATGCCGATGAGCAGGTAGCTCATCCACTGCACTGTCGGATAGACGCCCGTGAAGAGGACATCGGCCAGCAGGGAAGCCGGTTCCAGGAAATGCTCCCAGGTGATGTTGCCGTCGATTCCGGGCGGATTCAGGTTGGCGTAGATCCAAGGACGGACAAGGTAGGCAAGGACGGGGGAGAGGCACACCCAAATCCCTGCCCAGACCGCGAGCCTGGGCAGGCGCATGTTCGTAAACGGAAGCACCATCAGGAACAGGACTGCGTAGTGGAACAGGATGATGGCGATCGAGGTTTCCAACCCGCCCAGCAGCAGCCCGATCAGGGCGATGACTCCGGCCCGGGCCGCAATTCCGCGCCGGTTCCGTCCGGGGGAGCGCGCTGCACCCGGGTCTGCTCCGCCGGTCAGCAGCGCGATTCCGATGCCCGCCACCACGGCGAACAACGCCGACGCACGGCCGGAGAAAACCAGCCCGACCAGGGAAGGGGCTCCCGTCTGAGGGTCATACAGCGGAAAGATGTGAGTGGACATCATCCCCAGCAGAGCCACACCACGGGCAGCATCAATGCCCGTCAGCCGTGTTCTGCTCATTCCTGAATCGTCTCACAGCACCCTTGGCACTCCGGCGCGGTACGCGTCTCCGTTGTCCCAATCGCAGGTGCAACAGGTAACGTTTTACCCATGGCAGACTCTGATATTCATTCCCGTCCGTTTGGCACCCTGGTGACGGCGATGGTCACCCCGTTTACCGCCGACGGCGAGGTGGACTTCGAAGCCACCGCATTCCTGGCCAACAAGCTGGTTGAAGACGGCTGCGACGGTCTGGTCATCTCCGGAACCACAGGCGAAACATCGACGCTTGAGGACAGCGAAAAAGAGGATCTGTTCCGCGTCGTCGCCGAGACCGTAGGCGGCCGGGCGAAGGTTATTGCCGGAACCGGCACGAACCACACCTCCCACTCCGTCGCGATGGCCAAGCGGGCAGAACGCGCCGGTGCCGACGGGCAGCTGGTCGTCACCCCGTACTACAACAAGCCGACGCAGGCCGGCGTCCTGGCGCACTTCGACGCGATTTCCGAGGCCAGCGACCTGCCCATCATGATCTATGACATCCCTGGCCGCGCCGGGATCCCGATCAGCACCGAGACGATGTTCCGTCTCGCCGAAAACCCCAGGGTCCTGGCGCTCAAGGATGCCAAGGCCGACTTCGCCGCCGTCACCCGGGTCCTGGCCAACACGACCCTGGACGTCTACGCCGGCGACGACGGACTGACGCTGCCGTGGATGGTGGCCGGAGCAGCCGGCGTCGTCAGCGTCAGTGCCCACGTCGCCACCGCGCAGTTCCGCGCACTGGTAGACGCAGCCGCAGCAGGAGATTTCGACAAGGCGCGCAGGATCCACTTCGACCTGGATCCTGTAGTGCGCGCAGTAATGACACACATACCAGGTGCCATTTCCGCCAAGCAGATCCTCAAGATGCAGGGAGTGATCCCCAACGCCGCTGTACGGCTGCCGCTGGTGGCTCCCGACGCCCTTGAAATGGAAGCTGTCCTGGCGGACCTGGCCGAAGCAGGATGGGACTTTTCCCAGGACAAGGCGTAATACAACATGATTGAAACTGCGGATACCGCACTGAAAACCCCTCCCCGCCTCGCGAAGGGCACGCTGCGAATCGTTGCCCTTGGAGGGCTCGGAGAGATCGGCCGGAACATGGCCGTCTTCGAGATCGACGGCAAACTGCTCATCGTGGACTGTGGTGTGCTCTTCCCCGAAGAGACCCAGCCCGGCGTTGACCTGATCCTCCCGGACTTTTCCTACATCGAGGACCGGCTGGACGACGTCGTGGGCGTGGTGCTGACGCATGGCCACGAGGACCACATTGGCGCAGTTCCCTACCTGCTGCGCCTGAAGAAGGACATCCCGCTGATCGGCTCCCAGCTGACCCTGGCGCTGATCGAAGCGAAGCTGCAGGAGCACAGGATCAAGCCCTTCACGCTCACCGTCAAGGAAGGACAGGTCGAGCAGTTCGGCCCGTTCGAGTGCGAGTTCGTGGCCGTGAACCACTCCATCCCTGACGCCCTGGCCGTCTTCATCCGCACCCGGGCTGGCAACGTCCTGCACACCGGTGACTTCAAGATGGACCAGCTGCCCCTGGACGGCCGCATCACCGACCTGCGTGCGTTCGCCCGGCTGGGCGAAGAGGGCGTGGATCTCTACATGGCGGACTCCACCAATGCGGACGTTCCCGGCTTCACCTCGCCGGAGCGCAACATTGGGCCGGTGCTGGAGGAGCTTTTCGGCAAGGTCAAGAAGCGCATCATCGTTGCCTCCTTCTCCTCGCACATCCACCGCGTCCAGCAGGTGCTCGACGCCGCCGCCGCGCACAACCGCAAGGTCTGCTTCGTGGGCCGGTCCATGGTCCGGAACATGGCCATTGCCGACAAGCTCGGCTACCTGAATGTTCCGCAGGGAATCCTTGTTGACCTGAAGAACGTGGACAACATCCCGGACCACAAGCTGGTCCTGATGTCCACCGGTTCGCAGGGCGAGCCCATGGCTGCGCTGTCCCGCATGGCCAACGGCGATCACCGGATCAGCGTTGGCCGCGGAGACACCGTCATCCTGGCTTCCTCCCTGATCCCGGGCAACGAAAATGCCGTTTACCGAGTCATCAACGGGCTGATGAAGCTCGGTGCGGATGTGGTGCACAAGGGTACGGCCAAGATCCACGTCTCCGGACACGCCTCGGCCGGGGAACTGCTGTACACGTACAACATCCTGAAGCCGAAGAATGCCATGCCCGTGCACGGCGAAACCCGTCACCTGATCGCCAATGGCAAGCTGGCCGCACAGACGGGGGTTCCGGAAGAGAACATCATCCTCGCCGACGACGGCACGGTGGTTGACCTGGTCAACGGCAAGGCCCGCGTTGTCGGCAGCATCGAATGCGGACTCGTTTATGTCGACGGATCCAGCGTCGGCGAGATCACCGACACCGATCTCAAGGATCGCCGCATCCTGGGCGAAGAAGGCTTCATCTCCGTCATCACCGTGGTGAACCGCAACACCGGAACCATCGTCTCCGGCCCCGAGATCCACGCCCGCGGATTTGCCGAAGACGACACCGTCTTCGATGAGATCAAGCCGAAGATCAGCAAGGCCCTGGAAGAGGCAGTGATGTCCAACCGGGACCACACCGCCTATCAGCTCCAGCAGGTTGTCCGCCGCGTGGTAGGCACCTGGGTCAACCGCCGGCTGCGCCGCCGGCCGATGATCGTACCGGTGGTCCTGGAAGCCTAGGACACCGCGGCCGCATCCTCCCCGGCCGGCACACCGGCCGGGGAGGAACAGCGTCAATTGGCGCGTATATTCGGGGTCTTTGGACCCCGATCCGGTAGCGTGGCAGGTATGGCGACTCGTACTTCCCCTGCCGCGCGCGGCAGTTCCCCAAGCCGGACAACTGCCCGCAACGCCGGCGGCAGCTCCGGGGGGAAAACGCCCCCGCGGGGGAAGTCCACCGGCCGGCAGTCCAAGGCCCAGCCCGAAGAGACGCTTCCCCTGCCCCTGCGGGCCGTGCAGGGCGCCTGGATGGGAGTCGCCCGGATCGTGGGCGCAGGGGTACGCAAACTGGGTACCGACGTTGTTCCGGACCGCGAGATCCGCCGTGACGGCACCGGCTTTTTCCTGATCCTCACCGCACTGATGGTCGCCACCGTTGAATGGTGGGCGCTGCGCGGACCGGTTGCCGACATCATCCACGCCGGCGCCGCCGGAACCTTCGGCTGGATGGCGGTTGTCCTGCCGTTTATGCTGCTGACTGCTTCAGTCCGCCTCTTCCGCTACCCCGAACGGCACCGCGCCAACGGCCGGATCAGCATCGGCCTGACCCTGATGCTCTGCTCGGGCGCGGGTATCACCCACCTGATCGGTGGCTCCCCGGCCCTATCCGACGGCTTCGACCAGCTCTGGGTCTCCGGCGGTATTGTCGGTTTCCTCGTAGCCGGCCCACTGTCCGCCGCGCTCACCAAGTGGCCGGTCATCATCCTGCTGTCGCTGCTGGTCTTCATCTCCATCCTGATCGTCACGGCCACGCCCTTCCGGCACATCCCGCTGCGCCTGCGCGCACTCTATGAGCACCTGATGGGGCAGGATCTCGCCGACGACGATCCCGATGCCCACGACCAGAGCTACCTCTACGCCGATAAGCCCGCAAAACAGAACAAGCCTAAGAAGTCCCCGCGCCTGGGCCGGGGACGCAAGGAAGCCGACGCTGAGCACCCTGACGGCTACGCCGGCGATGAGGCCTTCGAGGCGGCCCTGCTGCGCGACGAGGAAGAGCGGCAGGAAGCGGCCTTGGCCGAACCCGCAGTCCCGCCGGGCGTGCGCCGTCCCACCAAGTCCGAACTGGCCACGCAGAAGCTGCGCCGCGACCAGGGCCTGGAAGACGCTGAGCCGCCAACCGAAGCCATTTCCATGGTGCCGGAGG
The DNA here is from genome assembly GCF_031988865.1 of Arthrobacter sp. Taxonomy (NCBI): domain Bacteria; kingdom Bacillati; phylum Actinomycetota; class Actinomycetes; order Micrococcales; family Micrococcaceae; genus Arthrobacter; species Arthrobacter sp. Next base: position 8,094 of record NZ_DALZXY010000067.1, on the reverse strand, counting down.
CAGCAGCCTCGCTGGTGGCCGCTCCGCCGGTTCCCCCGGTGCCCTCGAACCCCGTGGCCCACACCCCGCCGGCGACCCCCATCCCGCAGCGCACCGAACAGCTGCAGCTCTCCGGCGACGTGACCTACACGCTGCCGCCGTCGGACTTCCTACCCTCCGGCCCGCCCGCCAAGGAACGGTCTGAAGCGAACGACACCGTGGTGGCAGCCCTGACCCACACCCTCGAGCAGTTCAACGTGGACGCGAAGGTCACCGGGTTCTCCCGCGGTCCGACGGTGACGCGTTACGAGATCGAGCTCGGTGAGGGCACCAAGGTGGAGCGCGTCACCGCGCTGTCCAAGAACATCTCCTACGCCGTCGCCAGCTCGGACGTGCGCATCCTCTCGCCGATCCCGGGCAAGTCAGCCATCGGCATCGAAATCCCGAACGCGGACAAGGAAGTCGTGGCCCTGGGCGACGTGCTGCGCTCCAACGCCGCGCGCAAGACCGAGCACCCCATGGTGATGGGTGTGGGCAAGGACGTCGAAGGCGGCTTCGTCGTCGCCAACCTCGCGAAGATGCCGCACCTGCTGGTGGCAGGTGCCACCGGTGCCGGTAAATCTTCCTTCGTGAACTCGATGATCACCTCCATCCTGATGCGTTCGACGCCGGACGAGGTCCGCATGGTGATGGTCGACCCGAAGCGCGTGGAACTGACCGCGTATGAAGGCGTGCCGCACCTGATCACCCCGATCATCACCAACCCGAAGAAGGCCGCCGAAGCGCTGCAGTGGGTGGTGCGGGAAATGGACACCCGGTATGACGACCTGGCGAACTTCGGCTTCAAGCACATCGACGACTTCAACAAGGCCGTCCGCAACGGCAAGGTGGTGCCCCCGGCGGGTTCCAAGCGCGTCATCCGCGCCTACCCCTACCTGCTGGTGATTGTGGACGAGCTCGCCGACCTGATGATGGTCGCCCCGCGCGACGTCGAAGACTCGATCGTGCGCATCACCCAGCTCGCCCGTGCCGCCGGTATCCACCTGGTGCTTGCCACCCAGCGTCCCTCCGTCGACGTCGTCACCGGCCTGATCAAGGCCAACGTCCCCTCCCGCATGGCCTTCGCCACCTCCTCGGTGACCGACTCCCGCGTGGTCCTTGACCAGCCGGGTGCGGAAAAGCTCCTCGGCCAGGGTGACGCGCTGTTCCTGCCCATGGGCTCGAACAAGCCCATCCGTGTCCAGGGCGCCTGGGTGACCGAGTCCGAAATCCACCGCGTGGTGGAACACGTCAAGACCCAGCTGCAGGCCGTTTACCGCGAGGACGTGGCCGTCACCGCGCCGAAGAAGCAGATCGACGATGACATCGGAGACGACCTCGATGTCCTGCTGCAGGCCACCGAACTGGTGGTCACCACACAGTTCGGCTCCACCTCGATGCTCCAGCGCAAGCTCCGGGTCGGCTTCGCCAAGGCCGGACGCCTGATGGACCTGCTCGAATCCCGCGGAGTGGTCGGCCCGTCCGAAGGCTCAAAGGCCCGCGACGTGCTGGTCAAGCCGGATGATCTGGCAGCCACCCTGGCGGCCATCCAGGGCGGCGAACCACTGTCCGGTGCCGACGCGGCCGCGACAGCCGCGCTGGCTGACAACGCCAACGTCAACCAGGGGTTCGACGCCGATGGTCCGGTGGACCTCGTGGCCCAGGACCTGGACTCGCGGCCGCAGGCAACGGAGTATTACGACGGTTCGGACGGGCCCGGCGGCGATGAGGATGGATCTGAGGACGCCTGGAATCTCACGGGCCGATGAATCTGGAGGAGACGTGAATCTCAGGCACGGCGAATCCGGCTAGTCTGGAACCGTGAGTAATTCCCCAGCCGAACGAGTTCCGACGCTGAACATAGCCAACGTCCTGACCGTCATCCGCATCCTGATGGTGCCGCTGTTTGTCTGGTTCCTGATTGCGGACGACGGACGCGACGGGCTCTTCCGATGGCTTGCGGTGGCGACTTTCGCCGTCGCAATCTACACGGACAAGCTCGACGGCGACCTGGCCCGCAGCCGCGGACTGATCACCGACTTCGGGAAGATCGCCGATCCCATCGCGGACAAGCTGCTGATCGGCTCCGCCCTCGTTATGCTCTCGGTCCTCGGGGAACTGTGGTGGTGGGTCACCATCCTCATCCTCGTCCGCGAAATCGGCATCACCGTGATGCGGTTCGTGGTGATCCGCTACGGCGTGATGGCTGCCTCGCGCGGCGGAAAGCTCAAGACCGTCATCCAGACCCTGGCCATCTTCCTGTTCCTGCTGCCGCTGACCTCCTGGCTGGGGGACTGGGCCTGGTGGATCAGCGCCACCGTGATGGCCGCCGCCGTCGTCGTCACCGTGGTGACCGGCGTCGACTATGTCCTGCAGGCCATCCGCCTGCGTGCGGGTGCCCGCGGCGGAAGTGGCCGCGCGGCATGAACAGCCGGTCCCAGGCCGTTATCGCCGCTGCCGCCGGGCGCGGACTGCGAGTCGCGGCCGCAGAGTCACTGACCGCTGGCATGGTGTCCGCAGAACTGGCCACCGTGCCCGGGGCGTCCGCCGTGCTGCAGGGCAGCATTGTTGCGTACCAGAACGAGATTAAGACGCAGGTTCTCGGGGTCGGCGAGGAACTGCTCCGGGAAGCCGGATCCGTGGACCCCGTAGTCGCCGAGCAGATGGCGAGCGGCGTCCGGCGGCTGCTGAATGCGGATATTGGGGTTTCCACCACCGGAGTGGCCGGTCCGGAATCGCATGATGGTAAGCCGGTGGGTACTGTGTTCATTGGAATCGCCACCGCCTCCGGTGCCAGGGCGGAAGGGTTCCGGTTCGACGGCGACCGCGCCTCCATCCGGCAGCAGGCCTGCACGGCGGCGCTGGAGCTTCTGGCCGGCGAAATCGAACCGTTGCCCTAAGGCCGAGGCCGTCCCGGCAGGAAGATGCACGTCGGCGGGAACAAATCGGAATGCGTGTCAGTTACTAGTATCAGGAACCGCCAAGGTTTCCAGTTTACGATCTTAGACAATCCACGGTATTAGCCGCGGAGGGACCGATAAGGGAGCAGGACGATACACATGGTGAAGCAACCCGTATCCGTGAACGGCGTTATTCGCTGGCGGGATGTAGGGTTGGCGGAAGATGCACACCGGGAGCCTAAGGAGCGCAAGATGGTAGTTCTACGCCACGAAATTGGTGATGTACTCCGCGACGTACGCCAGCGCCAAGGCCGTACCCTGCGTGAGGTCTCACACAGTGCCCGGGTTTCCCTTGGATACCTGAGCGAAGTTGAGCGGGGACAGAAGGAAGCTTCTTCTGAACTCCTTTCTTCGATCTGCAGTGCTCTTGACGTGCCTTTGTCCCTGATGCTTCGCGAGGTCAGCGACCGTGTGGCCAGCGCCGAAGGCGTAACCATCCCCGATACCGTACCGACGGAATTTTCCCGGGAGTTTGCCCGCGAATTTCCGGAGGAACTGGCTCGGGATCTGGCCCGCACGCCGTAACAACCCCCGGGAAGCTTCCGCTTCCCGCCTTATAGACCTACAGAAAGACCCCGCCACGGAAAGCCGGCGGGGTCTTTCGTCTGCCCGAAATCTCTCGTCTTACTTCGTGTTCCTTACTGCTCCGGGCCGGGTAGCTCGGTGGCATTGAGTTTGTGCAGCAGCACGCTCAGCGCCAGGACTTCTGCATCGTCCCAGGAGGCCAGCCGCGAACGGAAGTGCTCTTCCCGTGCCCGCTGGGTCCGCAGCACCTGCTCCCGGCCGAGCTCAGTGAGGCTTATGGCCTGGGCGCGCCTGTCCTCAGGATCGGGCTGTTTCTGCACCAGTCCCAGGCTCTCCAACATGACAATCTGCCGGCTCAGTGAGGGCTTACCGACGCCGATCTCGGCGGCCAGGTCAGTGAGCCGGAGGGGACCCCGGCGCTGCAGCAGCACCAGCAGGCCGTAAGCCGCCGGTTCCAGGTTGGGGTGCACTGCCTTGGCCACCCGCTGGGAAGCCGCCCGGGCACGGCGCCACAGTACGCTCAACTCCTGCTCGAGGCTTTCAACGGCCGGAGTCAGTGCAGGAG
>NZ_DALZXY010000067.1:0-4016 GCF_031988865.1 Arthrobacter sp. | reverse complement strand
GGGGGAATCAGGGACCTGGCCGCCGGGAGAACGAGCCCATGCCGCCAGGGGCTGGAGCGTGAGAGGATTTATTGATGCGTATCAGCGACTTTTGGCGGCTCATGGATGATGAATTCGGTCCGGCATATTCCCGTGTCCTTGCGTCGGACCTGGTCCTGACCGGTCTCGGTGGAAAAACAGCGAGCCAGGCCCTGGAGAAGGGCGTGGAACCCAAACGGGTTTGGCTCGCCGTATGCGACATCCAGGAAATTCCGCAGGAACGCCGGCTTGGGCGGGACATCAAGCCCAAGCAGGCGTAGACACGCAGCGGAAATCATTCGAATATCTGTTCGGATAACGATATGCTCCTACACAGGGGCAGCAACTGGTCCGCCCCGCTCCGGCTGTCCACACCGACCACATGTATTCGCAAGGTATTCGCAGCAGTGTCAGTGCCGTCGCATACGGTTCTCAGTGAGGAACCGACAGCAGGCCCACGGGCCAGGAACATCAGCAACAGCCACAACAACAGAGGTGAAGAATGGCCGCTCCAGACCGCGCAAAAGCACTCGAAGCAGCACTGGCCCAGATCGACAAGCAGTACGGCAAGGGCTCGATCATGCGGTTGGGCGACGAGACCCGGGCACCGATCGAAACGATTTCCACCAGTTCCATCGCACTGGACGTAGCGCTGGGAATTGGCGGCCTGCCGCGCGGCCGTGTCGTCGAGATTTACGGTCCGGAATCCTCCGGTAAGACCACTGTGGCGCTGCACGTTGTGGCCAACGCACAGAAAAACGGCGGCATTGCCGCCTTCATCGACGCTGAGCACGCACTGGACCCCGAATACGCCAAGAAGCTTGGCGTGGACACCGATGCCCTGCTCGTCTCGCAGCCGGACACCGGTGAACAGGCCCTCGAGATCATGGACATGCTGATCGGGTCCGGTTCCCTGGATATTGTCGTCATCGACTCCGTCGCCGCCCTTGTTCCGCGCGCCGAAATCGAAGGCGAAATGGGCGACAGCCACGTTGGCCTGCAGGCACGGCTTATGAGCCAGGCACTGAGGAAGATCACCGGCCGCCTGAGCCAGACCAAGACCACTGCCATCTTCATCAACCAGCTCCGCGAAAAGATCGGTGTCTTCTTCGGCAGCCCCGAAACAACAACCGGCGGCAAGGCCCTGAAGTTCTACGCCTCGGTGCGTATCGACGTGCGCCGGATCGAGACGCTCAAGGAAGGCACCAATCCGGTTGGCAACCGCACCCGTGCCAAGGTCGTCAAGAACAAGATGGCCCCGCCCTTCAAGCAGGCCGAATTCGACATCATCTACGGCCAGGGCATTTCGCGTGAAGGCGGCCTGATCGACATGGGCGTGGAGCACGGAATCGTCAAGAAGTCCGGCGCCTGGTTCACCTACGACGGCGATCAGCTCGGCCAGGGCAAGGAAAACTCCCGCCGGTTCCTGCGGGACAACCCGGAACTCGCTGACGAACTGGAACGCCGGCTCCGCGAAAAGCTCGGAATCGGTGTCCAGGCTGCCGAGGCCGAGGGCAAGCCAAAGACCGCAGCCGCCGAAGCCTAGCTTCACCCGATGGAACGACGCCGCAGCCGACGGCCGGGCGGGGGAGGCCAGGAAGGCCCCACGCCCGGCTCGCCGGCAGATTCAGTTCCCGAAGCAGACCCGTATGCCGTCGCCCGGGCCATCGTCCTCCGGCAGCTGACGGGATCACCCAAGAGCCGCCGGCAGCTCGCCGACAAGCTGGCTGACCGTGATGTGCCGCCCGAAGTCGCAGACGCCGTGCTGGACCGCTTCGAAGAAGTCCAGCTTGTCGATGACGCAGAGTTCGCGCGGATGTGGGTACGGAGCAGGGTCCAGAGCCGGTCCCTGGCCCGCTCCGCCATCCGGAGGGAACTGGCCGATAAAGGAATAGCCGATGAGCTGGCCGAGGAAGCGCTTGAGCAGGTCAGCAGCGACGACGAACTGAAAGCGGCACGGGACCTGGTCCAGCGGAAACTGCGGAACGCCGCGATACCCGGCGACCGGCAGGAGCGGGACAAGCAGGTTCGACGGCTGGTCTCGATGCTGGCGAGGAAGGGCTATTCACCCTCGCTCGGCTTCTCGGTGGTCAACGAAGCGCTGGAAGTCCACGCAGCTGACGGCCACTCCGGATAAGCGGGAAGTAGTTCACCGGACCCTGCCTCCTCGCGCAGTAGCCGACGTCGGGAAAGCGGGTTTGACTGCCCGGCAGGCTCAGGAGTGGAAAACAGCCCGAAGCCGCCGCTAGGGGATGCCCCCGGCGTGTCGTATGCTGAGCCTCATTATGTTTACAGTGAGGTTTTTGGGACAGAAGTTAAGCTTCGCGTCCCTGACAGCTGCAGCAGCGGCCGGCATACTTGCCGCGGCGCTGCTGACGGCTGCTCCAGCCACCGCAGCCGAATCAGCCGACTACCCAAGCTGGGACCAAATAGCTGCCGCCAAGTCCGATGCCGGTGCCCGGGAGGCGCAGATCGGCCAGCTCGAGGAACACCTTGCCGAGCTGCAGGATGAGGCCGGTGCCCTCGGCAACGCCGCCGTCGACGCCTCCAGCCGCTACAACACGCTGCGTGAGGAACTGCTCGCCAGCGATGCCCGCCTGGCCGAACTGGCCGGTCAACGCAGCGCAGCAGCTGCCCAAGCCGCTGAGCTCAAAAACCAGGTGGGAGCCCTGGCCGTCCAGACTTATAAGACCGGTGGCATGGACAGTACGGTCCTCTTTCTCCTGGATGCGGAGGAAGGATCGGCACACCTGGACCGCCTCACCTCTCTGCAGCTGGTCACCGAACGGACATCGCGTCTTTTCAGCAGTGCCTCCGCTGCGGAAAAGTCTGCCGCTGCCCTGGAAGAAGCGGAAGCGTCTGCCCGGGAGGCCCGCAGGCTCCTGTCCGAAGCAGCCGAGACGTCCTACCAGGATGCTGAGGCTGCCACGGCTGCCGCAGACGGTGCCGTCCGGGAGCAGGAAGAACGAACAGCTGTGCTGATCGCCCAGCTGGCGGACCTGCGCGAGAGTACGGCCGAAGCAGAACTGTCCCGGCTGCAGGCTGCCCGTGCCGAAGCATCGGTTCGCGAGCAGGCGGAGGCGGCCCGGACCGCCGCCGGGAAAGCCCCGGGGAATGCGGCCGCACCGGACGCCGGAGCGGTGATTAATCCCATAATTCCCACCAGCCCTCCAGTCACAGCGCCAGTCCCGCAGCCCCCGCCTGTAACACCGGCACCGCCGGTGCAGGAGACCGTGCCGCCGGTGCAGGAGACCGTACCGCCGGCTCCCGCCGCTCCCGTGGACGACCCCGCGGCCGCCCAGGCCTACGCGAATGGCCAGATGTCTGCCTACGGGTGGGACGGCAGCCAGTTCCGCTGTCTCCTGGACCTGTGGAACCGTGAGTCCAACTGGCGGACCAGCGCCGCCAACCCGTACAGCGGCGCCTATGGCATCCCCCAGTCCCTCCCCGGGGACAAGATGGCCGCCTTCGGTTCTGACTGGCGGACCAACTACCGTACGCAGATCAACTGGGGCCTGTTCTATATCAGTACGAGGTATAAACACCCATGCGCGGCCTGGGCCCACTCCGAGCAAAATAACTGGTATTAAAGCCTCTGCGTTATCTAAACGCAACCTGAGCGTTATCAATCCGCGATCTGTTTCAGGAACTGTGTGTACAGTCCCGGTCTTATGAGTAAATCAGTTCAGGGACGTCGTGAAGAGAGGCGGCAGCGTGCGCTCCAGCGCCGCCGTTACCGGTTGAAGGTAGGAGTTGCAGCAGCCGTGGGAGGCGCCGTCGTCCTGGGCACGGCCGGAGCGGCCGCCGGTGGCGAGGAGGATCTGCGCGCCACCGCGGGCATCCAGCTCGCGAGCCTGGCCCAGCCCATATTCGCGGAGCCTGACGCCGGCACGGCGGTGGCCGATGCCTCGCCGGAACCCGCCGAGTCCCCTTCTCCGTCCCCGTCCGGTGAGGCCGTCGGCGCCGGGGAAGAAACCACGGCCGCCCCGGCACCCGAG
>NZ_DALZXY010000066.1:15497-20813 GCF_031988865.1 Arthrobacter sp. | reverse complement strand
GGGCCGGAAGTCCATTAAGGGCTAGCCGCAGCCGGTGACGCGGTAAAGCTTGGCATCGCCTTCGGTATCGACCAGCTCAAACCCAGTCTCCTCGCTGATGTTGTCCAGGCCGGCGTAAGGGTGGTCGCCGCCGTGGACTTCCTTGCTGCCGAAGTCCAGCACATAGTACGCATTCAACTCAGCGACAGCCTGGCAGACGGAGGGGTCTGCCAGAATCTCGTCGAGGTGGTCAACCACGGTCTGCCCCGCGGTGTCGAGCGAATAGAAGATGTGCGGCATCAAGGTTTTCCGTCCGGACAGTGCGTAGACCAGGGACGCGCCCGTCCAGGGGCTTCCCACTACGAGGCTGTCCTCTGGGACTTTCTCGGGGACACGCTCCAACAGTTCGGATTCGTCCGTGGAGAGCAGGGGGGAGCCATCAGTGAGGGCAAAGTTTCCGGCTCCCGACGCCTGGGCTACATCAATGCTCTTCCCTTGAGTGAAGAGAGCAAGGAGAACCAGCAGGGCCCCGGCAGCCGCGGGGACAGTGTACCGTCCCGCTCCGGTGCCGGTCAGGCGCACTCTTGCCTTGGAGCGTTCCCCGCGGAGCACTTCGGCCTCTAGCGTTCCTGCCGTCCGACGCGCGCGGAGCCACACATAAACGGTGTCCACAATGGCCCACGCACCCACGGCGGCCAGAGGCAGCCCCAGGACAGGAAGAAGAGCCGCCAGCCGGTACGGATCGTTGTACCAAACACCGCCAAAGGCCGTGCGGATGGTTCCCCAGGGGAAACCTGCCACGATGATGAACAGCATGCAACTGATAGAGAAGGACGCAAGCAGCCACCACAACCTACGGAAGTGTCGGGCACAGTAAACAACGCCGGAAATCGTAAGGCAGGCAACCACGAGCGGAACCGGGCGACCCAGCGGTGCACTCAGGAGGGCTTCGCCTGCGGCCTGGGCAGCAGTCTCCACTGGCCACCAGGTCGCCGAGGCGGGGTCAGGGCGTACCTTCGCCCAGAGCACCACGGTGATCAAGCCATATATTCCGGCTCCGACGAATGGTACTACACGTAGAATCCCACGGCCGCGCAGTACCTGCCACCAGCGTAGCAAGGCCACTGCGGCCAGCGGCAACGTCAGCGCGATAAAGGAAATCAGCGTGCTGGGATGCGCCAGCAACATGCCCGGAACTGACAGGGCAAGGGCGGCCAGAGCAGTCCAACGGCCTAGCTCCCTAGGAGCTGACACCCCAGCGGCCGTCACTGCCAAGCCGAGGCAGGCCGGCATCAGTGCGATGGCCAGCAGATTCGGGTACAGGACACCGAAATCGATCATGAGGTAGGGGAACGCGCCAAAGGCCGCTGACAGGACGCCGGTAATCAGCAGCGGCATAGTCCGGTTGCCTAGGATGCGGCTAACAAAAAACACACATCCGCTCGTCCACACCAGGCCGGCGATCAGTATGTTCCCCACATTGATCGATTCGGGAACAGAAATGCCGCCAGTGAATGCGATCAGCGAAATGTAATCGTGCCATGCCGCCGGATAAAACGAAATATCGGCACCGGCGTTGACCATGCGTCCGATGGTCAAGGATGAAGCGGTGCCCGTCTCCTGTATGTACTCAGTGGCATTCAGATGGAAGATACCGTCGAAGGTCTGCGAAATATTCTCGGGGCGATGGATCATGTGGATGAACCGCCACGCGATGATCAATGATCCAACGGCAATGCTGGCCAGCGCTGCTGCGGTGCCCTGCCATAGTGAGCCCGTCCCTGTGTGGAGGGCTGCGCCGGCGACAGCTGCCCTGGCGCCCACGGATCCGCGCCCGGCGCTCCGCCTGCGCAGGAGCAGGCGAATCAGGAACGTCACCGCGGCGACCCCGGCGGCCGCCGCCGCAACAACGGCCCACCCCCAAGTGATTCCGGTTATTCCGCCTGCAACTGCAGTGCAGGCAATGATGGAAATAGACAAAGGGGCGGAGAGCCCGAGCAACGGCACGCCCCTCAGCCCGAGGGCCAGTCCCACGACAAGTCCAGGGATATAGAGAATGGCAAAACCGGCAAAAAAGTAGGGGATGACGGATACCCAGCTCACTGGGGTCGGCCCTGTTCCATTCCTCCAATTATTAGCTTCTGCAAATACTTGCCGTAGCCGCTTTTGACGAGCGGAGCCGCCAGCCGGAGTAGTTCGTCGTCATCGAGGTAGCCGAGCCGCCATGCAATTTCCTCCGGGCAGCCAATCGAGAGGCCCTGGCGTTTCTGGACCGTCTTGATGAAATCGGTTGCCTCGCTCAGGGAATCAAACGTTCCGGTGTCTAGCCATGCTGTGCCGCGGGGAAGAATGTCAACCTTCAGTCGGCCTTCGGAGAGATAGGTAGAGTTCACATCGGTGATCTCCAACTCGCCGCGGGGAGAGGGCCGCAGACCGCGGGCAATCTCAATTACGTCATTGTCATAGAAGTACAGCCCCGGAACTGCAAAGTTGCTCCTGGGATCAGATGGCTTCTCCTCCAGCGAGAGCACCTTGCCGTCGTCGGCAAACTCCACCACGCCGTAGGCTGTGGGGTCGGCCACTTGGTAACCGAAGATGACGGCGCCGTCCGGAGAGGTGAACCGCCGCAGTTGGGAGCCCATACCTGGACCGTAGAAGATGTTATCGCCCAGGACCAAGCCAACTGGGCCGTTGCCTATGTGGTCCGCGCCAAGAATAAATGCCTGCGCGAGTCCGTCGGGGGACTTCTGCTCCACGTAGGACAGCGAAACACCAAAGCGCGAGCCGTCACCGAGAAGCCGTTGGAACTGCTCGGAATCGTCAGGGGTCGTGACGATCAGGATGTCACGGATGCCTGCCAGCATCAGGGTGGACAGCGGGTAGTAGATCATCGGCTTGTCGTACACAGGCACCAACTGTTTGCTGATGCCCATAGTGATCGGATGGAGCCGGGAACCTGTGCCGCCGGCGAGAATTATTCCACGCATGCGTCCATCATCGCGTGCGAATGCTAACCTCACCAAACTAGTAGGCTGGAAACATGCGAAAGATTCTTGTGACCGGCGGAGCCGGCTTCATTGGTTCCAACTTCGTCCACCATCTGATCCTAAACACGGACTATCTGGTGACAGTCCTGGATAAGCTAACCTACGCCGCTAACCCGCGGTCGCTGGAATCGCTGCCCCACAACCGGGTACGGCTGGTAGTCGGAGACATCTGCGATGCGGCAGTGGTGGATCCGCTGGTGGCAGAGACTGACATCGTGGTGCATTTTGCGGCCGAGTCGCATAATGACAATTCGCTGCACGACCCCCGCCCGTTCCTGGATACCAATATTGTTGGTACCTACACATTGATTGAAGCGGCACGGCGCTACTCCACCCGCTTCCATCACGTCTCCACTGACGAGGTCTACGGCGACCTCGAACTTGGCGACCCCCAGCGTTTTACTGAGGACACGCCGTACAATCCCTCGAGCCCATATTCGTCAACGAAGGCCGGCTCTGATCTGCTGGTCAAGGCTTGGATACGGTCCTTCGGCCTGCAGGCCACGATCAGCAACTGCTCCAATAACTACGGTCCCTACCAGCACGTGGAAAAGTTCATTCCGCGCCAAATCACGAACATTCTCGATGGGGTGCGGCCCAAGCTTTACGGTTCCGGAGCCAACGTGCGGGACTGGATCCACGCCGATGACCATTCCTCGGCGGTGCTGCGGATTATCGAGCGGGGACGCATCGGTGAGACTTACCTAATTGGGGCGGATGGAGAAATGTCCAACCGCGACGTCGTGTCCCTGATCCTCAAAGCGCTGGATCAGCCAAAGGACGCCTTTGACCTGGTGGCGGACCGCCCCGGTCACGACTTGCGCTACGCCATTGATTCGTCCAAGCTGCGCGCAGAGCTGGAGTGGGTCCCCGCCTACGGCCGATTCGAGGAAGGGCTCGAAGCTGCCGTGGAATGGTATCGCAGCAATGAGGACTGGTGGCGCCCGCAGAAGCAAGCGACTGAAGCCAAGTATCAGGAGCAGGGCCAATGACGGCGGCCGGTGACACTCCCAAGCCCTTGAGTGTCCGCGAGACGCCGATACCTGGACTTCTGGTCTGCGAACTTCCGGTGATGGGAGACAACCGGGGCTGGTTCAAAGAGAACTGGCAGCGCGAGAAGATGGTTGCCTTGGGGCTGCCGGATTTCAATCCGATCCAAAACAACGTCTCTTTTAACACTAAGAAGGGGGCCACCCGGGGAATCCACGCAGAGCCTTGGGATAAGTACGTCTCCGTGGCCACCGGCCGCATCTTCGGGGCATGGGTCGACCTGCGGGAGGGCAGCACATTCGGCCGTACCTTCTTTGCGGAACTGGACCCGTCCCGAGCCGTCTATGTTCCGCGCGGCGTCGGAAATGCCTTCCAGACACTCGAAGATTTCACCGCGTACACCTATCTGGTCAATGACCACTGGTCCGCGGACGCGCAGTCACAGTACGCCTTCCTGAATCTTGGGGATGAAACCGTTGCTGTGCCGTGGCCGGTGGACCTGGCCGACGCGGAAGTCTCTGAGAAGGATTACAAGCATCCGCGGTTATCGGACGTTTCACCCATGCTGCCACGTAAGACTCTCGTGATGGGCGCGAACGGACAGGTGGGCAAGGCTCTGCGCACAGCATTGGCTTCCCGCTCCGACGTTGAGTTCGCCGGACGCGCTGAGCTGGACCTCGCTGATTCCTCAGCCTTGGCCGGTGTGAGCTGGAAGGATTATGCCACGGTGATCAACGTGGCCGCCTACACTGCGGTTGACGACGCCGAGGGCAGCGGACGCGGCGACGCGTGGCGGATCAATGCGGCGGCCGTGGCAGAACTGGTCCGGCACGCAGCGGAGAACGGCTTGACCGTGGTGCACATTTCCTCCGACTACGTGTTTGACGGCACACAGGAGATCCATACCGAAGACGAGCCGTTGACACCACTGGGCGTGTACGGACAGACGAAAGCTGCAGCAGACCTTGCTGTGGCAACGCTGCCCCGGCACTACATTTTGCGCACCAGCTGGGTCATCGGCGACGGACCAAACTTCGTGCGGACGATGGCGAACTTGGCCGCCAGGGACATTTCGCCCAAGGTCGTTGCCGACCAGGTCGGCAGATTGACCTTTGCAGAGGATATAGCCGCCGCGATCATCCATCTTCTGGAATCCGGGGCGCCATACGGGACTTACAACGTCAGCAACGAAGGTCCCGCACAGTCCTGGGCGGAGGTAGCACAGCAGGTCTTCGCACTGATGGGCAAGCCCTCCGAGAGAGTCACAAGTGTGAGCACCGCCGAGTTCTTTGCCGGCCGT
>NZ_DALZXY010000066.1:0-15487 GCF_031988865.1 Arthrobacter sp. | reverse complement strand
CACGCCCCCTGCACAGTCAGCTGGACCTCGAACGGCTGCGCTCCACGGGGTTCACGCCCGCCCCGGCGCACGAACGGCTGGCCGAGTACCTCGCAAACGGAGAGCCTGCGTCATGAGTACCCCCGCCGCCCTGACCACGGTCGCAAGCTATGGCCGAAAGGGCAGCAGCGCCCGCGTTCGGATCTACGAGTGGCTCGACTTCCTTGGACTGGAGGCTCGGAAGTACACCTACACCGATCAAGGTGATAACAGCATGTCAACGCTGGCCCACAACGCGGACAAGGCCTTGGGCTCGGAAGTGGCCCTTCGTCGACTGGCTTCGCGCCGGATTCCCGGGGTGCTGCTGATGAGCCGTGAGGCCTCACCTCTGAGCAACGGTCGGCTGGAGGCACGGCTGCTGAAGCGTGCAGCATCCTCTGTCTATGACTTCGACGACGCGATCTTCCACTCGGCGGCACCGTTTCCTTATAGCCTGTGGCCCAAGGACAAAGTGTGGCGCCGCTCCGTGGAGGCTGCAGATGTGGTTATCGCAGGGAATGATTACCTTGCTGACGAAGCGTCAAAGTACTCACGCAACGTGACTATGATCCCAAGTTGTGTGAACCCTGAGCTGTACCCGAAAAAAACGGACTATGCCCTTAACGAGGTGCCCACGCTTGTGTGGCTTGGGTCTCCTGCAACCGAGCAATTTTTGCGGCCCATCGCCGAGGCCCTGCTGCGGGTACATCGGGTCAGGCCCATTCGGCTGCGCGTGATCAGCGCAGGGACGCGCTCCCTGGGACCATTGGATGGCATAGTCGAACGTGTACCCTGGTCCGAGCAGGGGTTCGCGCGTGAACTTCGTGACGCCGACCTTGGAATCATGCCGCTCGTAGATGAACCGTTTGCGCGGGGAAAATGTGCCTATAAACTGCTGCAGTACGGTGCCGCGGCTCTTCCTGTGATCGGCAGCCCCGTGGGTACGAATAGGTCTGTGCTTGCCGCCATGGGCGGTTCGGCAGCGGACACGCTGGACGGGTGGGAAGCCTCGCTCCATGATTTCCTGGACACCAGCGAAGCCGAGCGTGCCAGCCTCGGAGCCAGCGCCTACTCCACTGTGAGGGAGCATTTTAGCTTCCAGGCTTGGCGGGATGTGTGGCTGGAGGCAGTCCTGGGCTGACGCGGACACCGGAGGCGCTGGGGTCCGAGCTCCCGGCTAGATGTACTGACCACGGACGTTAGGGCAGCTACGGCGAGGCATGGTGACATGAGAAAGACCTCGGGCGAGGTGGAGCTTGTCTAGAGCACTCCAGTCCGGAGGTCTTCCATGTCTCATGCTGATGCCACTCTTACGCCCCGAGGACGCCTGCTCCTGGCGCGCTGCATCGTGGAGGACCAAATGGTCTTCACTACGGGCGGCCGAACGCTTTCAGGTCTCGGCCACGACTGCAGCACGGCGGGCGGCACGCTACCGTGAGCTGGGACCGGCAGGCATGGCCGACCGTTTCTGCCGGCCGCATCACAGCCCGGGCCGGACATGCGCGCGCACCGAGCGACACATCATCAGTCTGCGCGTGAAAAGACGGTGGGGGGCCGGCGAAAATCGGAGACCGGCTGGGCACCCATCCCTCGACCACGCACCGAGTGCTTTCCCGCTCGCTCTGGGACGGCTCACCTGTCAGGACCGGGCCACGGGCAGGGTCATCCGCTGCCACGAACACGCCGCTGCCGGGTATCAAGCGCAAGTTCCCCCGCCCGTACCGGCCCAATCCAGCTCAAAGGCCAGCCGCCAGCCAGCCGCGTGCCTAACCCCTCAGGTCAGTACAGCTAGACGGGCGGTTCGACAGGAACGGCTGCCGTAGCCTGCCGTTTGAGCAGGACGTACCAGAAGACGGAAGATGCCACACTGGCGAAGGTGAACCCCCAGATGGCCCCGGAGAGTCCATTGGCCAGAAGGCCCACGGTGGGCAGGAGAACGCTCAGCACCGTTTGGAAAACGCGTCCGGTGTAGAGCCGGCGCGGCTCAAGCTGGCCACGCGCGCAGACGTAAAAGAAGTGGCCAAACAGGTTCGAGGCTACGAACAACGACGCCGGCAGGGCGAAGGCTGCGACGCTACCCAGAACGGTAGCGCTCAGGAATGTCCGGGGCACCGCGGCGACGAGCACTAGGTAGCAGGCTGCCGAAAGGACCGCAGCGGCTCCTAGCACACCGGCCAGAACCTTAGTGCTGCTGGACGTTTTGGCTGGGACCTGCGAGAGGACGGGCCGGAGGGGATCCAGTAATAGTTGCACGGGTGTAGCGACGCTGGCGATGCCACGGTAGATACCGAAGTTTGCTGGACCCAGAGCCGGTGCGAAGAGAGTCGGTACGACAATGGCCCCCACATCCAGGAGTACGGAATCGGTTAGCAAGGGCTTGATGGTCTTCCCATGCGAACGGATCCAGCTCCCGATACCGTAGGGACGTCCACCCCTGGGTGGCAGAAAGACCAGGGCCCCAACCAGGTTCGACAGCGCCCAGGCCACCGAGAACGGAAGAAGGTCGCTATGCCCCAGTAGCAGCCCCACCGTCCAGCTCGCGATGAAGACGACTACGGTCAGCGCATCCGAGACGGCGGCACGGCCGGGGTGGGCAGAGGCGGCAGTGAAGAAGCGGCCGCCCAGACGGTACAGATTGAAGAGGACAGCGAGCCCCATGGCGATGGCGTTAGCCGTTTGTCCGAAGACGAAGAAAACGACGAGTCCGCCGAGTATGCCCGCGAAGAAGCACAACTGAAGGAGCGCATGGCTGACTTCCCGCCAGCCGTTGGGGAGCATTTGTTTGCGTATCGACCGCGCCCACGTATCGCAGATCACCGAAAGCTCAAGTGACCAGCCAAAGGCAAACATGAGGTAGCCGAGGGAAAAGATGCCGTACTCGGCGGCGTCGAGGGTCAGTAACGCCAGAATTGGAACCAGCGCCGAAGCCAGGGCTCCGCAGGCAGTCTGGAGGAGGAGCTTGAACTTGGCCGCCTTCACCGGCTGCCCCGAAGGCTGTTGGTGCTCAACGCGGTTCCAGGACAGCGACGTATTCCCTGCCGCGTGTAGACCAATCAAAGGATGAAATGAACTCGGCCGGTGCGGCAGGCCAGCCTTCGGCCAGGAACCGCTGCGTTGCGTCGATCCAAGGTGCGTCGCTGTCCTCGTTGACGACAACCACGGCGGGAGTCTGTTCAGCAAGGTGGACCGCAGCAGTCACCGGGGTGCTCACGATAGCCGCCCCAGCTGTAATAGCTTCCAACAGGGTGGTCTGGAAACCTTCGGCTAGTGTCGTCGGGTTCAAAAGGATGGAATCGCTGAGTACCTCACGGATCTCAGGCGCTCGAAGGTAGCCATGCACATGTATCCGGCCCCTAAAGGAAAGCTGTGAGACCGCAGCCTCCAAAGAGGCTCGTTCCGCGCCGTCGCCGATGAAGTGCATTGAGGCGCCCGGGTGGGACGCAAGCACGTCCTTGGCCACGGCGAGGGCACGCTCCCAGCCTTTTCCGGGAACAATCCGGCCGAGGAAAACGAGTTTCTTAGCAGGGACCGCCGATTCGCTGCGGGCAAAGGCATGTACATCGATGGCGTTGTGGAAAACGGTGGCTGTGCGGCCGGAGAGCCGATGCACGAAGTCCTGGGCAGATTCTGAGATGGCTAGAACAGTGGTTGCATTCTTGAGCACGTAGCGGCCAAGAGTCCGGTCCACGAGCTTGCTTGCCAGGCCGACGAACGGGGAGACCCCGCGGACATAGTCCGAACCGTGCTCCGTGTGGATGACGGGGAGCTTCAGCCGTCGGCCAACCCGGACGCCAACGAAGGACATCGGGAAGAACCGAGTGTGGGTAGAGATATGTGTGACGCCAATGGAGCGTAGGTACCGTCCCAGACGGAGTCCAGTTCCCGGCATCGGCCAGGAAAGGACTCCGGCAACCATGGGAGTCGCCCGCAGTCGGACGACGTCGATTCCCCCATCATCCCAGTCTCCGATGTTGCGTCCCAGGGCAACAACAGTTACCCGGATACCCAGACTGGCCAGGCTTTTCGCCAGAGCGTAAACATGCTGCTCCAATCCGCCCACCTTGGGTGGGTAATTGTTGACCAGGAAAGCAATGTGGCGGGGGAGTGGAGCAGACAATTAGTTCCTTTGGTCCGTGCAGTCAGAGTCCTCTGAGGGGCGGTCAATGCTGCGCGCAAGGCTGCGGAGATCATTCTCGAGGAGGGAAACTGTGGTGCGCAGGATGCCCACATCCTCAGCCAGGATCCTGGCTTCTTCCTCCACCGTCGATAGCTCCCAGGACAAATGCAGCGAGACTCCCACCAGCAGGGACAGGGCAACCGCGAAAATGAGATTAGCCGGAACCTGCACTCCGAGCAGCTGGCTTGTCCAAAGAAGTATTTGGGGGAAAGCGGTCAACACGAGTGTCACTAGGCCCAATGACAGCCACAGGATGGCGTATTTTTCCCGCAACTGCCCGCGTCTGAGCATACGGAACACCAGAGCGACCGTGAGGAACGCAAGGATGAAGGTTATTGCGCTGCCTGCTGACATTAGGACTTGCTTTCTGTGGAGGGGATCGCGGTTCGTTTTCGAGTCAGGGCCAGAAGCAACGCCATACCTGAGCGCGCGAGATAGATAGTTGACTTTAGCGGATTGTGGCTCGGTACTCCGGCTTGGCGCGGGCGCATTTCCACCGGCACCTGCGTGACCGAGCAGCCACTTCGGATGGCCACTACGAGCGAGTCGATCGTGTCACCGAGGTACTCTGCCGGGTAGTGCTCAAGGTATTGCCGGATGGCCCTCCGGTTGCCCGCGCGAAAGCCAGAAGTCACATCTGTCAGTTTGGACTTGGCTAGGCGGGACATCACGCCAGCCAGGAATTGCATTGCCCATTTCCTGGGTCCGCGTACCTCATAGCTGCCTCGGTCTGCGAACCGCGCGCCGATGGCGATGTCGGCGCGATCAAGCCCCTCAAGCACCCGGCCGATATCCCGGGGATCATGCTGTCCATCGGCGTCCACCTGGATGACAGCGTCGTAGTCTCGCCAAGACGCGTACTTAAATCCAGCACGCATTGCACCTCCCACACCGAGGTTAAAGGGCAGCGAGAGGACGTTCACTCCGGATGACAAAGCGCTTTGCCGGGTACCGTCGGTTGATCCGTCGTCGACGACCAGGATGTCGCAGTGCGGGGCAGCCTGCTTGATCTCTCGGATGGTTTCCGGGAGGGCCGCTTCTTCATTCCAGGCAGGAATGATCACTAGGGTTCGGGTTATGGAAGGCATCGACGCCATCATACCAATGACTCTCTTAGGTTCCGGCTGGGGATAGGTGCGGGCTGGGGGCTACTGGCGCCCAACCGTGCGTCGGGGTCATTTCCAGATCGATCCGTTCTGGAAATCCTGTCGACAGTCGCCGTTGCTCGTGCAGATCTGGTCTGAGGTTGGGTAGCCGTAGGAACTGTTCTGGCCGCCTGCGGCCCACCAGGCCGAGCGTATGCTGCCGCTGACTCCCCGGGTGCCGTTGGATGGCGTGATGTAGAAGGTCCCGTTTTGGAAGTCCTGAAGGCAGCCGCCGCCCTTGAGCCCGCAGACCTGGTTAGAGGTCGGGTAGCCGTGGGGTCCGTTCTGTCCGCCGGTGGCCCACCACGCAGAGCGGATAGACCCGGTCACTGCCCGGGCAGCGATTTTCGGTGTGGCATAGTATGTCCCGGTTTGGAAGTCCTGGAGGCAGCCGCCGTCCTTTAGGCCGCAGACCAGATCGGAGATGGGGTAGCCGTGGGGTCCGTTCTGTGCGCCGGTGGCCCACCAAGCGGAACGGATGCTCCCGCTGATGCCGCGGGTTCCGTGGGCGGGTGTGGTGTAGAAGGTGCCGTTTTGGAAGTCCTGGAGGCAGCCGCCGTTCACCAGCCCGCAGACCTGATCGGAGATGGGGTAGCCGTATGGGCCGCCCTGTCCGCCGGTGGCCCACCAGGCGGAACGGATGGAACCGCTGACGGCGCGTACGCCGCTGGACGGGGTCGCATAGATGGTGCCGTTTTGGAAGTCTTGGAGGCAGCCGCCGTTCACCAGCCCGCAGACCTGCTTCGAGGTGGGATTCCCCAGTGCGTTGGCGTCCCGGACCGCGCGGAAGCTCTGCGATACGTCAAAACGGGTGGCTGCCTCGAGACTTGCCCAGTCCCCGTTCCATACGTTGGAATCGCCAACGAAGGGACCTGAGCTGCTGTACTGCCAGATGCTATAGGAAGACCACCCACTGGGCAGAGGGCCCGCACCCACGGTGTTGTAATTGGCGATGTGGAGCCGGTGGTCAGCGAACTGTGCCGAGTTTCCGGTGCAGGTTCGCCACCAATCAGTGGTGGTGTAGATCATCGGGAGAACGCCGGTGCGAGCGAGGACGGTGCCGGAGAATGACTCCAGCCACGAGACCATCTGCGACGCCGACAAGTTATAACAGGTGTTGCCCAGCGATGGGTACGGGTTGTACTCAATGTCCAACAGCGGCGGAAGTGTCTTGGTATCCGAGCGCCAACCGCCACCGTTATCCACAAAAAAGTTGGCTTGCGCACTTCCACTTTCGGTAAGACTGGGAATAGCAAAGTGGTAGGCCCCGCGGATCATTCCTACGTTGGCGGAACCATTGTATTGCTGCCCGTAATAGTCGTTCTTGTAGTAGGTTCCTTCGGTCGCCTTGACATAAGCGAACCGCGCTTGCTGGTTCCAAGCCGCAGCCCAATCGACATTCTTCTGGTAGCTGCTGACATCCATGCCTTGGATACCCGAAGGTCGCCAGTTCGCCGCTGGGGAGATGGTCTGCGCAGTCGGTTCAAGGGTAAGGGCAGCCGGTGCCACGGTTGTGTCGGACATCGATACCTCGGACAGGCCGTCCTGCGTGGCTGCCGAGCTTGGGAGTACGGTTTGAGGCTCCGGCAATGTACCGGCGTCGGCGGCTGTACGTAGTTGCTTTTCCTCCGGGGTGGCAACTTGGGGGTTGCCTGTGGTCAGGAGCCGTTCCAGCCCCTGCCCCATATGGGCGCCGAGCGGGCCGACTTCTTCGAGGAGTGATCCCTGGAGCGCATAGGCGTCCGGAGAAGGGGGATCCGGCTGTTGCTCTTCCACAGCCGGATCCACGGAGCGTGGAGTTTCGGCAGGGATGCCGGCGGCGTGGTCGTCGGGGCTGGGGGTGGGGGCTGGCGAAATGGTGGGAGGCAAAGGTGTCTGAGTGCCTTCGAGCGATACTCTTCCCGGAGAGAGAACCCTGCTTTCAGCTGCGGACTTAGCCGAACCGGCATACGCCGGGCTGAGAGAGGCAGAGCAGAGCGCCAACGCGAGCGCAGTGGTACCTATCCGGAAAATTTGGGATTTCTTCAAGGGCTTTCTCCACACCGCACAGAACATAACCAGCAATTTGTTGTTGGACCAGCTAAAGCGTATATGACTGCATATTGGATTCGCCGCGCCCGTTGGGCATGTCCCGAAAGGATTCGCAAAGGGTGCTGTATGCACTGCAAACAGCGCCCTGACACAGCGAACTGGGGTGATTTGGGGCTGCCTCTATGGTTATCGTCAAGCCGCTGAGGGCAGCTGCCTGGGACCCGGGTCTTCGTAACGGGTTCTGTCGCGGAGGTGGGCGGCGGACGCGAAGTGCTTGCCGGTGACTTCGGTGAGGATCCGGGCGCAGGTCCTGACACTGCAGCCGGTATCGAGGTCAGGACCTCGTGATGAGGGTGGGCCTCCACGAGAGCCTCGACCTGGGCCGTGATCTCGTCGTGCTGACGGCGCAGAGACAGAAGCTGCTCGGCTAGTTTCGGCAGCACGATCCCGGCCGCGCCGGTGCCTACGACAACAGCTGTCTGCTCACCCAGGGCGGTGAACATGACGTCGGTGAGACGTTTGGCGGCTCATCGGTCTTTGCCTGGCCGGGGTGCAGGTCCGCGATCCTGCGCATCGCCAGCCCGAGCAGATAACCCACGGTTGCTCCGGCGTCGCGGTCACTGGGGCGGGCAGGGCGCCGATGCTCGCGGGCTGGTCCACGACCACGAGGACGTTCCCGTGGCCGGAAAGGTTGGTGTTGATGTACCGCATCTTCGTTTCGTCGTGTGGCAGGGCTGCGTCGTAGAGCTTTTGCCGGCCCGGTTCAGAGCCACGGCGTGGTGGCCGGTGTTGCCGACGTCCAGGCCAAGGAAAACGTCGATACTCTCGTGCTCCAGAACTATGATGCCCCCCGTCTATTCGCGGTGAGACTGACGTATTGGCTGGTCTGGGCGGCAGGAGTGGCATCCACGTTACGAAGAACCCGTTGGCCACCCATATCCTGCACCAGGAAGAGGCTACGAAAAAGACGACGGGGGCAAATGTTCCCATCGGCAGTTTAAGTAAAGACGTGCCTCACTAGGGGGCCGATGGTCCCGGACATCGGGTGGGCGGTGGCGCGAGCAAGCAGCAGAAGGGCATGGAGACGCGACGTCCAATGTAGATCGGCTGCCAACGCAGCTTTGCCCCAACCCATGGTGCGAAAGCGCTTCGCTTCGCAGCGAAAGAAAGCTTTTTCCTCGGTAAATCGCCGGCCGTCGCCCGCACGTACTGACGAATCGGATTGAGGATGCCGCCGATACTGGAAGACGATGTCGCGTACCACGACCATGGATCCTCCGGATGCGGCGATGTCCATCAACAGGGCGAGATCCTGTACGACGTCGTACTCCTGCTTGAAGCCGAACTTTTGGATTGTCTCGGTTCGCCAAGCGAGAGCCGGAAAATAATGCCAACCTGCATGCAAGAGGCTGGTGGCCATGTCTTGACCGCAAATAGTCAATTCGGGCCGCGGAGAGGGAGCGGCTAACCATTTGACGATGTCCGTGACAGTGGATATTCGGTCGCCGTTGTAGTCGATCACGTCCACACCGGGCTGCACGACAGCGCATTCGGGGTGTGCAACCAGCGCGGCTGAAACAGTCCGTAGGTAGGCCGGGAGCATCACATCGTCGGCTCCCATAATGACGACTATCGGTGCTTCTGCCAGATCCAACGCCTTTTGAAAGTTTCGGTTCGCGCCGAGGTTTGTTCCATTCTGGATATAGGTCACCCTGGAATCCGACATCGATGCGAACCATCGGGCGGGCTCTTCGTCCGGATAGGCGTCATCGAGGACAATCAGGCGCCAGCTCGGATAATCTTGTTTGAGTACGCTTTCGGTGGCGGTTTTCAAGTGGTCAACGTTCCCGTAATACGGGAGCAGCACATCGATGTTCTCCATGGCTTTGGCTTTCCGTCCGGCTGGAGTGGAAACGTGGAGCAAACAAGTGGCCCGCAGGTCTTCCAATTGTGGCGTCTGCATCGTGGCACGCGTAGGGTCTCACCCGGTTTCAGTTGCGTGAGTCCGCATCTAAGGGCAAGCTGAGCCGCAAGTGAAGATGGATTCGTGGCAAGGAGAAATCGAGTGCCCGGCATCGACTCGAAGCAGGCGACGGCGGTCGGCATCGTTTCCGGGTTCTCTGCAGCGTCGGGTTTCTTCATCCTATTAGTTGCAGCCAGGGCGCTCTCAGGGCCTGCCAACGCCGAATTTCTAGCATTCTGGGCTGCGCTTTTTGCCGTCTACGGCGTCCTCAGCGGCGTTACCGCCGAAACAACCCGGGCGATCGGACGACGACGGATGAAGCCGGCTGCCCCACCGGGTGGCTCGATAGCAATGAATGCCTTGATAAGCGGCAGTGTGCTCGCTGGCTTGATTGCGGCTGTGAGCATTTCTTCCAGCATCGGAAGCGCGACCCATCAGTGGCCGATCGTTGCCATTCTGATCTTTACGAGCTTAGCGTTCTCGATGCAGGGAGGCTTAGCGGGCGCCTTGCAAGCTACGGACCAGTGGGGTCCCTACTCCTTGCTCGTATTGATGGAAGCGGTGTTCCGGCTAGGAGCCATAGCTGTGGCGGCGGGTGTGGGCCTGGGATTGCTGGGTCTTGAGACGGCTACCTTAGCGGCACTACTGGCTTGCCCGTTACTTCTCGCCTGCTCGTCAGTAGCCCGCCAATGCATCCGCGCCCATGCGGATGTCCCTTTGCGGGCGCTGCTACGGCGTACGGCGCAGTCGTGTGCCTCTGCTGCCGCCTCCGCTGCTCTTGTGGTCTCGTACCCACTGCTCGTGAAAGTCACTACGGCTCCAGAGGAGTTCGCGCTTTCAGCGCCGGTCCTGTTGGCCATTTCTCTGACTCGGGCTCCGATCATGCTTCCGCTGGTGGCATTCCAGGGTGCCATCATCAACATGGTGCTTAGGGCTGATAACGGTGAAGGATGGCGGAAGCTATCACGCCCGATCCTGGGAGTTATCCTTTTGGGCTTCGGTGGTGCTGCACTGGCCTGGTCGCTCGGCCCCTGGTTTATGACCCTACTCGGCGGTGACTATCGGATCCAGGGATGGGTTCTGGCCGCACTAACCTTATCGGCAGCCGGAGTCGCCGTCCTAACCCTCCTAGGCATGGCCCTCTTGGCTATGGGTAGGCACCGGTCATATATGTTCGGATGGATAGCGGCCTCGCTGTCCGCGTTCCTCCTTCTGATGCTGCCGTATTCTACGGAAATACGCTGCAGCGTAAGTCTGCTGGCTGGCCCGTTGGTGGGAATTGCCATCCATCTTTATGCCCTGACTTCGGTTCCCGCGGGTTTTTGTGGTGATCGCAGCAGGGGGGCGTAGGAAGCGGTGATTCGACCACTTCCTCGTCTTATTGGAGGTCCTGGGCGCAGGCAGGTTAGTCCTGCAGGAAAGGGTTTTCCACATTAGGCACCCTTCACTCTCGTCAGCACGGGCGAAATCTCCTATCCTCACCCGCAGGGCCGCACTGGCCTGCTATATATGTTTCGTTCCCGCAGCCGATCGCTGCGGAGATCCCGGGGGAGCCATGGAAGCGGTGCGTATTGTCGAGGATGAGGTCCGCGAACTCATCCGGGTGCGCGGGCTGGATCCGGCCAGCCAGGTTCCCGAGGTCCGGCGGCTGGTCGAGGCCGCGGTCCAGGACTACGACGAGCGCTCGCTCCTGGGATCGCTGCCGGCGCTGGGAAAACTTGATCAGGCACGGAAAAGAGTGTTCGACGCCGTCGCGGGCTATGGGGCCCTGCAGCCCCTCCTTGACGACCCAACGATCGAAGAGATCTGGGTCAACTCGCCGGGCGAGATCTACATTGCGCGGGATGGCCGGTCGGAACTGACAGCCCTGACACTGACCGCAGAACAGGTCCGGGACCTCGTGGAGCGGATGCTGAAGTCCTCCGGCCGGCGCCTGGACCTATCCTCTCCGTTCGTGGATGCGGCCCTGCCCGACGGGTCACGCCTGCACGTGGTAATCCCGGACATCACCCGCCGGCACTGGGCGGTCAATATCCGCAAGTTCATCGTCCGGGCCAGCCGCCTGGAACACCTGGTGGAGCTCGGGACCCTCACGCCACAGGCGGCGCGGTTCCTGTCGGCTGCCGTGGCCGGTGGCCTGAACATCCTGGTCTCGGGCGCCACCCAAGCCGGTAAGACCACACTCCTCAATTGTCTGGCGGCTTCCATCGGGGCCCGTGAACGGGTAGTGACGGTGGAGGAGATCTTCGAACTCCAGCTGCCCCTGCGCGACGTCGTTGGCCTTCAATGCCGTCAGGCAAACCTGGAGGGCACAGGGGAGATCCCGCTTCGGCGGCTGGTTAAGGAAGCGCTGCGCATGCGTCCCGACCGCCTGATCGTGGGGGAGGTTCGGGAAGCCGAGAGCCTGGACATGCTGATCGCTTTGAATTCCGGTTTGCCTGGGATGTGCACCGTCCATGCCAACAGTGCGCACGACGCCGTCACCAAGATTTCGACGCTCCCGCTGCTGGCGGGGGCCAACATCTCCAGCTCCTTCGTGGTCCCCACCGTGGCTTCCTGTATCGATCTGGTGGTGCACTGTGCCCGGGCCTCCACCGGGCGGCGGGAAATCACGGAGATCCTGGCGGTGGGCCGGCGGGTGGAGAACGGCATTATCGAGTCCTCCCTCGTCTTCCAGCGTGAGAACGGGCGGCTGGTTCCGAGCCCGTCGTCGCTGCCTTCACCGGAGAAGTTTGCACGCGCCGGAATGAATCTCGCTGAGCTGTTGGAACCTGCCGCATGAGCACTATTGCGGGGCTGGTCCTGGGCGGCGGTCTGTACCTTATCTGGTGGTCATGCTGGGTACTGCCGCCCCGAGCCGGGAAGCCGAAACGCAAGGGCAAGCTTGAGGAGCTTCTGGCTGCATCCGGGGTAACCCGCGTGACGCCGTCCGGACTTCTGATCAGCAGCGGAGTCTTCGGGCTGCTGATCCTGCTTGTGGTCTGGCTGCTCACCCGATCACTGGCCATCGGCGCCTGCTTTGGACTTTTTGCCTGTGCTGTACCGGTAGCGGCAGTGCGCTGGCAGGCGCGCAAGCGGAGTGCATCGCTGCTGGAACTGTGGCCGGACGCCGTCGACCATCTCCGTTCGGCGATCCGGGCGGGCATGTCCCTGCCGGAGGCGCTGATCCAGCTCGGAGAAAACGGGCCCCAGGAACTGCGGGCCCCATTCCGTGAATTTGGCGCGGACTACCGGACCGGCGGACACTTCGACGAAGCGCTGGGCAATCTCAAGGAGAGGCTGGCGGACCCGGTAGGGGACCGGATCATCGAAGCCCTGCGCATCACCCGGCAGGTGGGCGGATCAGACCTGGGACGGCTCCTGGGTACACTCGCCGAGTTTCTGCGCGAGAATGCCCGCACCCGAAGTGAGCTTTTGGCCCGCCAATCCTGGACAGTCAATGCTGCCCGGCTGGCCGTGGCCGCACCATGGATCGTGCTTGTGCTCATGGCCAGCCGGCCAGAAGCGGTCGCCGCATACAACACTGCTGCGGGAGCTGTCGTTCTTGTGGCAGGAATGGTGATCTCGGTGGGAAGCTACCGGCTGATGCTACGCATCGGTGCGCTGCCGGCCGATGAACGAGTCCTGAGATGAGTGTGGCCTGGCCTGAGGCTTTCCTTGCCGGCACCGGGCTCGGAATCGGATTGTGGCTCACCGTTGTCCGGCTGCCCTTTCTCCGGCGGCGGACCTTCGCCGACCGCATCGCCCCGCAGCTTCGCGCCACTGCCCACGGCTCACGCCTGCTCACACCAGCCGACGTCACTCCCTTCGGTCCCTTGGAAAGGGTCTTCCGTCCGCTGCTCCGCGACGCCGTCCTGAGTCTGAATAGGATCAATCCGGCTGCTTCGGCGCTTCACCGGCGGCTGGAGCGTTCCGGAAAGGGACGGACCGTGCTGGAGTTCCGCTCTGAGCAGCTGCTGTACTCCGGAGCCGGGCTGCTGGCGGGCGGGGTAATTGGGGTCTGGCTGGTGGTGAACGGACGGGTAGCGGTGCCGGGCGTCGCTGTCCTGGCTCTTGCCGGCGGGGTGCTGGGCTACCTGCTGCGTGATTACCTCCTTACCCGCGAGGTCAACCGGCGAGAGGCTCTGATGCTGGCAGAGTTTCCCAGCCTGGCGGAGATGATGGCCCTGGCTGTAGGCGCCGGTGAGAGTGCCGGAGGGGCGTTGGAGAGGATCACGCGGACAGCACATGGTGAGCTGGCCGGTGAATTTGAGCGGGTGTTGGCGGAAGCCCGCTCCGGCGTCCCATTGCTGAGCGCACTGGCCAATCTCTCCAAACGGACGCAGCTGGCACCGTTGTCCCGTTTCGTGGACGGCATCACGGTCGCTATCGAGCGTGGCACTCCGCTTGCGGATGTTATGCGCGCACAGGCACAGGATGTGCGTGACCTGGCTAAGCGCGAACTCATGGAAGAAGCGGGGAAGAAGGAGATCGCAATGATGGTGCCGCTGGTCTTCGGAGTACTGCCACTGACCGTGCTGTTCGCTGTTTTTCCGGGATTGTCTTTGCTGAGGCTAGGTCTCTAGCAGCCCAGGCCTCCTAACCGTCACCGACCCAAACACAAGGAAAGGGCTCCAATGCACATCCGAAACAGAATCAGTTCCCTCCCTCTGCTGCTCGCCTTGCGCCTGCGCTGCCTGCTGATGGCTGCACTGGTGCCGGGCAAACCCGACCGTGAACGTGGGGACGTGCCAGGTTGGGTGATGATTACGTTGATGTCGGCTGTGCTCGTGGCCGCCATCCTTGCGATCGCGGAACCGGCACTCAAACAGCTCTTTAACGCCGCCATTGCCCAGGTACAGAAGTAGGCAAGGGGCCGGTGGGCCAGAGGGCCCCGGGCCGGGGTTGAACCCCGCGCCGGAAGCGGGCCGGCCCGGTGAGGGTGGGTCAGCGGTCGTGGACTTCGTGCTGGTGGGTGCACTGCTGACGGTGATCGTTGTCGCGGTGGTACAGCTCGCCCTGGTCCTGCACGTACGCAATACGCTCATTGACGCTGCCGCATCAGGTGCCCGATACGGAACCCTGGCGGACCGCAGCCCGCAGGATGGGGTGGAACGCACCCGTGACTTGATATCGGGGACGCTGTCCCCGGGCTTCGCGGAGGGCATCAGCTACTCACATACGGGCGGCGGGAACGCCGGCATGCTCCAGATCCGGGTCAGCGCCCCGCTTCCGATCATCGGCCTGATCGGACCCAGCGGAGGAATTGAGGTGACCGGTCATGCCTACTGGCCTGATACGGCGGATTAGGGCGGCTGCAGGCGACGACGGCGATAGCCGGGGGAGTGCCGTGGTGGAGTTTGTTTTCCTCGGTGTACTGCTGCTGGTGCCGCTGGTGTACCTCATTGTTGCTGCCGGCCAGGTCCAGGGTGCGGCCTATGCGGTGGTGGGTGCCGCGGACCAGGCCGCGAAGGTTTACGCGGCGGCCGGATCGGGCGGATCCCCCGAAGCAGAGGCCCGGTCTGCCGCCGAACTCGCACTGGCTGACTTCGGCTTCGAAGCGGCGGGGATGGACATGGACGTAACCTGCTCAGCCGCCTGCCGTACGCCCGGCTCGACAGTGACAGTCACGGTGGCCTTCGACGTTCCCCTTCCGGTCTTTGCCTCGATCCCCGGTGTTGACCTTGCACCGGTGCGGGTCGATTCGACCTCCATGCAGACCGTTGAGCGGTTCGGATGAGGACAGACCGGGCGGACTGGGAGCCGGAATCCGGGCAGGTGGGCATTCTGGTTATTGGATACGTCCTGCTGGCACTGCTGGTGATCACGGTTGTGGCCGCGGCATCATCGGTTTACCTCGGGCACAAAAAACTGCTGTCGGCCGCCGACGGCGCAGCGCTCGCAGCAGCAGACACCTTTTCCCTGTCGCAGGTCCAAGGATCAGAGGCGGGCTCCGGGAATGCCCCGGCAGCTAGGCTGGACCCCGGCGCCGTGACCGCGGCGGTGCAGCAGTACCTGGCGGAGAGCCGGGCCGCGGAACGGATTAGTTCCCTGGGGATAGCTCCGGAGACGGGAACAGCGGACGGACGGACAGCCCGTGTGGTGCTTTCCGGCGTCGTGCACCCGCCGATTGTGAACTTTTTGGTCCCGGAGGGGATTCCAATCACCGCCGAA
>NZ_DALZXY010000065.1:0-21182 GCF_031988865.1 Arthrobacter sp. | reverse complement strand
GCCTTCCAAGCCGAACAATCCGTGGGTGCGCAGCTCTGGCGACCTCCCCCGAGAACAACTCACCTTATCTGCGCACTCAACCATCCCAGCCGCTCCGAGCGGTCCGTGGGTGTGCAGCTCTGGCGGCCTCCCCCGAGAACAACCCACCCTATCTGCGCACCCAACCATCCCAGCCGCTCCGCAGCGTCCGTCAGTGTGCAGCTCTGGCGGCCTCCCCGAAGAACAACCCACCCTATCTGCGCACCCAACCATCCCAGCCGCTCCGCACCGGTCCGTAGGTGTGAGCTCTAGCCGCCTTCCAGGCCGAACGATCCGTGGGTGCGCAGCTCCGGCGGCCTCCCCCGAGAACTACTCACCCTATCTGCGCACCCACCACGCCATCGAGGAAGCAGGTCTCCCCCAGGCTCAGGATTTACTGGCTCCGCCGCCGCATAACGTTGGCCCCGAGACCGCGCAGGCTCTCCATAAACTGTTCGTATCCGCGGTCGATGTGGTCAACCCCGCGGACCTCCGTGGTTCCTTCAGCGGCCAGTCCCGCGATTACAAGGGCAGCTCCGGCCCGGATGTCATTGGCCTCGACCGGTGCGCCGGAAAGCCGGGGAACGCCCTGGATCAGCGCGTGGTGCCCGTCCAGCCGCACCACCGCCCCGAGCCTCGCCAGCTCGGAGGTGAAGCCCCAGCGGGCCTCGAACACGTTTTCAGTTACCATCCCGGACCCGGTGGAGACTGCGTTCAGCGCCACGACAAAGGGCTGCAGGTCCGTCGGGAAGCCGGGATACGGCAGGGTGGAGACATTGATCGGATCCGGGCGGGCCGGCCCTTTGACGCTGAACCCGTCCTGGGTCGTTTCGACGACGCAGCCAGCCTGGGCCAGTTTGTCCAGAACCACGGTCAGTGCCCGCGGATCCGCCTGCCGCACCTCAATGCTGCCGCCCGTGATGGCGGCGGCAAAGGCCCACGTCCCGGCTACGATCCGGTCAGGAACCACGCGGTGCTCGACCGGTTCAAGCTTCTCGACGCCTTCAATCACCAGTGTGTTGGTCCCTAGCCCGCTGATCTGCGCGCCCATGGCGCACAGCATTTCGGCGATATCAGTGATCTCCGGCTCGCGTGCGGCGTTATCGATTACCGTGGTGCCGCGCGCAAGCGTGGCGGCCATCATGATGTTCTCGGTCGCGCCGACCGAGGGGAAGTCCAGGATGTGGCGGGCACCCTGCAGGCCCTGGGGCACAGATGCCACCAGGTAGCCGTGGTCGATGGTGATCCGGGTGCCCATGGCCTCCAGGCCCGCCCGGTGCATATCCAGGCCGCGGGAGCCGATCGCGTCCCCGCCCGGCAGCGCGACTTCGGCACGTTTACAGCGGGCGACCAGCGGCCCCAGCACGGAAATCGAGGCGCGCATGGCACGCACCAGGTCGTAGTCGGCCTGGTGGCCGGGAACGGCTGGTACGTCGATCCGGACCTCGGCCTCGTCGGCGTCGTAATCCACTGCGCAGCCAAGTCGGCGCAGCAGCTCCGACATGATCCAGACATCCTGGATGTTGGGCACATTGGTGATGACAGAGCGTCCCTCAGCCAGCAGCGTCGCGGCCATCAATTTCAGAACGCTGTTCTTGGCCCCGGGGACCGTCACCGAGCCGTTCAGCGTAGAAGGACCCGTGACAACAATGACGTCTTCCATCCCTCCATATTAGGGCCGGTAAGCTCAGCCGCCCGCCTACCGGAGCGGGATACGCCGAAGGCGCAGGGAAGAAAATCCCTGCGCCTTCGTGGTCCGGTTTCGGCGGCTAGCGCCAGGTCCCGATACCGATCACGGGTCCAGCCTCCAGCCAGGAGGACAGGCCCGTGTAGACGTCATACTTCATGGCGATGAGCAGTTCCGCGCCTTCGTAGTCCAGCATCACTACCAGTGCCCCCGGCTGGATCCGGGCACGTTCAGCCTCAGTGGGCTGGCGCCATCCAGTGATCTGCAGGGAGCTCCGGAGGAAGCGGTACGGCGGGCGCGGACTCAGCGAGAGCAGCCGGAGCCATTCCAGATGAGTGTCCGTATAACGACAAACCCCCATCCGCCACCCGCCGGGCGGGAAGCAGATGGAGGCGTCAAAGGTACCCAAGGTACGCCGCAGCTGTGTGCGGCGTACCCAGAAAAGCGCAGTTGCCAGGACCAGCAGCGCGAACAGCGCCGCCAGACCAAGGAACACGTAGGTACTTTCCATTGGGAAGGGTCAGCGGGTCCCAGCGTTGGCTGCGTCGTTCATCTGCGCGTTATCCGCGACAATGACCACGCGGTTGCTGTCAACGGAGAAGAAACCGCCGTCGACCCCAACCGTGATCCGGCTGCCGGAGACCGGCTCGATGGCCAGTTCGCCTTCGGCCAGGATCGCCAGCACCGGAGAGTGGCCGGGAAGGATCCCGATCTCGCCATCAGCGGTGCGTGCCTTGACCATCTTCGCTGCGCCGGACCACACGAAGTGGTCCGCCGCAACAATTTCGACTTCGAGTTCAGCAGTTTCAGCCATGGGGCTTACTTCCCGGTCTGCTCTTGGATCTTCGCCCACTGACGCTCGACATCGTCCATGCCGCCGACGTTGAAGAACGCCTGCTCGGCGATGTGGTCAACGTCGCCGTCGCAGATGGCCTTGAAGCCTTCGATGGTGTCCTTGATGGAAACCGTCGAGCCTTCGACGCCGGTGAACTGCTTGGCGGTGTAGGTGTTCTGCGACAGGAACTGCTGGATGCGGCGTGCGCGTGCGACGACGATCTTGTCTTCTTCGCCCAGTTCGTCAATGCCAAGGATGGCAATGATGTCCTGCAGTTCCTTGTTCTTCTGGAGGATCTGCTTGACGCGGACGGCCGTGTCGTAGTGCAGCTGGCCGACGTACTGCGGGTCGAGGATTCGCGATGTCGAGGACAGCGGATCCACAGCCGGGTACAGGCCGCGGGATGCGATTTCACGGGAAAGTTCCGTGGTGGCATCCAGGTGCGCGAACGTGGTGGCCGGGGCCGGGTCAGTGTAGTCATCAGCCGGAACGTAGATGGCCTGCATCGACGTAATGGAGTGACCCTTGGTCGAGGTGATGCGCTCCTGCAGGAGGCCCATCTCATCGGCAAGGTTCGGCTGGTAACCCACGGCGGAAGGCATGCGGCCCAGCAGGGTCGACACCTCGGAACCGGCCTGGGTGAAGCGGAAGATGTTGTCAACGAAGAGCAGCACGTCCTGGTTCTGCACATCGCGGAAGTACTCCGCCATGGTCAGACCGGACAGGGCCACGCGAAGGCGCGTTCCCGGCGGTTCATCCATCTGGCCGAATACAAGGGCCGTGTCCTTCAGGACGCCGGCTTCTTCCATTTCAACCCAGAGGTCGTTGCCCTCACGGGTACGCTCGCCGACACCGGCGAACACGGACGTACCACCGAAGTTGCGGGCAACACGGGTGATCATTTCCTGGATCAGAACGGTCTTGCCAACACCGGCGCCGCCGAACAGGCCGATCTTTCCGCCCTTGATGTACGGGGTCAGAAGGTCGATGACCTTGATGCCGGTCTCCAGCATTTCGGTCGAGCCCTCAAGGTCCGCGAAGTTCGGGGCCTTGCGGTGGATCGGCCAGCGCTCGGTAATCTCGAGCTGGTCTGCCGGGACATCCAGCGGCTCACCGAGCACGTTGAAGATGTGACCCTTGACGCCGTCGCCGACGGGCACGGAGATGGGAGCACCGGTGTCGATAACGGCAGCACCGCGGACCAGTCCGTCGGTGGCCTGCAGGGAGATGGCGCGTACGAGGTTGTCGCCCAGGTGCTGCGAGGTCTCGAACGTGATGGTCTTGGTCTCACCGTTGAGCGTCAGCTCGGTGGTGAGCGCATTGTAAATGGTGGGGATTGCGTCCGCCGGGAATTCGACGTCGACAACCGGGCCAATGACACGGGCGATACGGCCTGTGGCGCCCGGTGCTACGGAGGTTGCTCCGTGCTCGGCAGTTTGGGCAGTCATCTCTCTCACTTCACTCAGTTAGATGGCGTGTGGGACTAAGTATTTTTGCGGTGGAACTCTTGTCCGGGACCTGCGGGCTAGGAAGCGCTGAGCGCGTCCGCACCTGCCACAATCTCGGAGAGTTCCTGGGTGATTTCAGCCTGGCGGGCGTTATTGCGAAGTCGCGTGTACTTCTTAATAAGGTCGGAGGCGTTGTCCCCGGCGGACTTCATGGCACGCTGGCGGGCTGCGAGCTCGGAAGCGGCGGCCTGGAGCATTGCTGCGAAGATGCGCGACTCGATGTAGCGCGGCAGCAGGGCATCAAGGACCTTCTCCGGCTCGGGCTCGTATTCGTAAAGAGGCAGGAGCTCAGTATCGGCGCCGTCTTCTTCATCGACTACTTCCAGCGGCAGGAGTCGGATGACTCCGGGTTCCTGGATAACCATGGACTTGAAGCGCGTGAATACGATGTGGATTTCGTCCACGCCGCCGTCTTCGTAGGCCGTGTTGAAGTCATCGAGGAGTGCTTTGCCGATTTCCCGGGCAGTTGCAAACTCGGGCGCATCCGTACCGCCGGTCCACACGCGCTCGTAAGCACGGTCGCGGAAGTCGTGGTACGCCTGGGCCTTGCGTCCTACCAGGTAGGTCTTGATTTCCTTGCCCTCTTCACGGAGCAATTCATTCAGTGATTCGCTCTGCTTCAGGACGCCTGCGGAGTACGACCCGGCAAGACCGCGGTCGGAAGTCATGATGACCACTGCCGCCCGGCGGATCTGCTCCGGTTCGGTCGTCAGCGGGTGATCGATCTCCGACTGGGACGCCACAGCAGAAACGGCACGGGTGATCGCGTTGGAATAAGGCAGCGCCGCGGCTACGCGGGTGCGGGCCTTTCCAATGCGAGAGGCAGCAATCAGCTCCATCGCCTTGAAGATCTTCTGCATCGACGTCGTCGAGGCGATCTTCTGGCGGTAGACCCGAATTTGGGCTCCCATACTTTTCCTTTCGGTTCCTAGTGTTTTGAACTAGGGGCTAAGGCAATGGCTAAGGTTCCGCGGCCGGCATTCACCGGCCGCGGAACCAGAAGCCGCTAGCGCTTCTGCTTGACGATCTTTTCCTGGTCGACTGCATCCCCGTCCAGAGCCGAAGCCTCTTCGTGGCCGGCGGAAACCATACGGTTAGTGCCTTCGCCGAAGAAGCCCTGCTTGAAGTCGGTGATAAGGGTCTTGAGTTCGTCCACCGTGGAGTCTTCGAGCTTGTTGGTCTCAGCCAGAACGGTGAGGACCTTCGAAGAGTGGCGGACGTGGTCAAGGAACTCGGCTTCGAAGCGGCGGACATCTTCCACCGGAACGTCGTCGAGGAAGCCGTTAGTACCGGCCCAGATGGAGACAACCTGGTCTTCAACCGGGAACGGCGCGTACTGGCCCTGCTTCAGCAGTTCCATCAGGCGTGCACCACGGGTGAGCTGCTGGCGGGAAGCCGCATCCAGATCCGAGGCGAACATGGCGAATGCCTGCATGTCGCGGTACTGGGCCAGTTCCAGCTTCAAAGTACCGGAAACCTTCTTCATGGCCTTCTGCTGTGCGGCACCGCCAACGCGGGAGACAGAGATACCGACGTCCACGGCGGGGCGCTGGTTGGCGTTGAAGAGGTCCGACTGCAGGAAGATCTGGCCGTCGGTGATGGAGATGACGTTGGTCGGAATGTATGCCGAAACGTCGTTTGCCTTGGTTTCGATGATCGGCAGGCCGGTCATCGAGCCTGCACCGAGCTCGTCGGAGAGCTTGGCGCAACGCTCCAGCAGGCGGGAGTGCAAGTAGAAGACGTCGCCCGGGTAGGCTTCGCGTCCCGGCGGGCGCCGCAGCAGCAGCGACACGGCACGGTAGGCTTCAGCCTGCTTCGAGAGATCATCAAAGATGATCAGGACGTGCTTGCCGCCGTACATCCAGTGCTGGCCGATGGCCGAGCCGGCGTACGGTGCCAGGTACTTGAAGCCTGCGGGGTCGGAAGCCGGGGAAGCCACGATAGTCGTGTATTCCATGGCGCCGGCGTCTTCAAGGGTCCGCTTGATCTCGGCGATCGTGGACGCCTTCTGGCCGATGGCTACGTAGATGCAGCGCACCTGCTTGTTGGTGTCGCCGGAGGCCCAGTTCGCGCGCTGGTTCAGGATGGTGTCGACGGCGAGAGCGGTCTTACCCGTCTTGCGGTCACCAATGATCAGCTGGCGCTGGCCGCGGCCGATCGGGATCATCGCGTCGATGGCCTTCAGACCGGTCTGAAGCGGTTCGTGAACCGACTTACGCTGGGTAACACCCGGCGCCTGGAGTTCCAGTGCACGGCGTGATTCAGCCTGGATCGGACCCATGTCATCCATGGGCTCGCCCAGGGGATCGACGACGCGGCCCAGGAAGGCATCCCCAACGGGGACGGACAGGACTTCACCGGTGCGGTGAACTTCCTGGCCTTCTTCGATGCCGCCAAAATCGCCAAGGACAACAACACCGATTTCACGGGTGTCGAGGTTCTGGGCCAGGCCCAGTGTGCCGTCCTCAAACCGAAGCAGCTCGTTTGCCATCACGGAGGGCAGGCCCTCCACACGGGCAATGCCGTCGCTGGCGGTGGTTACGCGGCCAACTTCAACGCGCTCTGCGTTTCCGGGTTCGTAGGACGCCGCAAATTCATTCAACGCATTACGGACGTCGTCGGCGTTGATGGTCAATTCGGCCATCTGCAGTCCCTGCTCTCCTATGTTGTGATCATCGCTTCGTGCCGATGACCTTCGATTGGTTCTCAAATGTTTCTCATGGCCGGCTTCAGCCACGAAGGTGGCTAAACCGCGAGCTTCCGGCGCAGTTCCGACAACCGGGTCAGCACGGTGGAGTCGACGACTTCATCGCCCACCGTAACCCGGATACCACCGACGATCGAGGGATCAACGGTTGCGTTGATCTTCAGCTCGCGGCGGTACAGGCTGTTCAGCGAAGCCTGCAGCCGGGCGCGCTGAGCGTCCGTCAAGGGGAGGCTGGTCCGCACCTCCGCGATCCACCGCTGCTGCCGTCCGGCAACCAGTTCCAGGAACCGGGTTACCAGGGCAGTGGGGCGAAGTCCGCGGGGAGCGTTGACAGCCTGCCGGATTAGCACCTGTGCTGCCTCGGACGCACCGGGTACCAGCTTCAGTGCCAGCGTTGCCTTGGCCTCCGCGTTTGCCTGCGGGTTGGACAGGGCGCGCTGCACCTCATGGTTCGATGCCACGGTCTCGTTGAAACGGAAGAGGTCACCCTCAAGTTCCTCGAGGCCGGCAGAACCCGGCCCCTTATTTTCCGCGACCGCGGAAACAACCGTTGCAGCCAGGGTTTCCAGAGCATCCCCAAGGTCGCGCGGTGCGCGCCAGCGGGATTCAACCAAAGAAGCAACAATCTGTTCGGCGTCGGCCGAAACCTTGCCGCCAACCAGTTTGGAGACCAGGGCTGCTTTCTCATGGCCTTCACGAGCCGGGTCAGTAAGGGCTCGAAGCAGGCCGGTCTGGCCGTCCAGCAGGCCAAGAATTCCAAAGAGTTCCTCGGCCAGGCCTAGGGTCGCGTGGGGAAGACGTGCTTCCAGCTGACCCTGGGCAGCGGCCAGCGACTCGCTCGATATACCTGCCATTACTGAACCGCACCTGCGTTCTGCGAGGTTTCCAGCTCATCCAGGAAACGGTCGACAACGCGTGCCGAGCGGGCATCATCGGCGAGGGACTCGCCAACAATCTTGCCTGCCAGTTCGGTTGCCAGGACGCCAACTTCGTTGCGGAGCGAGACAACTGCTGCCTGGCGCTCTGCTTCGATGGTGACCTGGGACTGTTCCAGGATGCGTGCTGACTCAGTGGCTGCCTTAGCCTTCAGGTCGGCGAGAATCTGAGCGCCTTCAGAGCGCGCTTCCTCACGGATCCGGTTAGCTTCGGTACGCGCGTCGATCAGCTGCTGCTTGTACTCGTCCAGGGCTGCACTGGCTTCCGCCTGTGCAGCCTCGGCCTTGGCAAGTCCGCCTTCGATGGCCTCGGTACGTTCTGCATACGTCTTCTCGAACATCGGGACGACGAACTTGACGACGATGAACATCAGCACAGCGAAGCCAAGCAGTGTTACCAGGATCTCCCAGATGTTTGGGATCAGAGGATTTGCGCTTTCTTCAGCGGCGAGGATTAGTGCCTCGTTCATTTCTCATCCGTCCTATCTACTTGGTGGGGGAAATACGCGCTGTTTACTTAAGGACGAACGCGAAAACCAGGCCAAGGATAGCGAGGGCTTCGGTCAGGGCCAGGCCCAGGAAGGCGATCGGCTGCAGCACACGCTGTGCCTCCGGCTGGCGTGCAACACCGTTGATGTAAGCAGCGAAGACGAGGCCCACGCCAATGGCGCCGCCGATGGCGGAGAGGCCGTAGCCGATGAGGTTCAGGGAACCGTTGATTTCACCAGTCATTTTGGGTTGTTCCTTTCAAGATGCCCGCAGGCAGGTTGTTGGTTCAGGGGGTTCCCCTGGGAAGGGGAGGTTTTAGTGTTCCGCAGCTGCGATGGAGCCTTGGATGTAGATCGCGGTCAGCAGCGTAAAGACGTAGGCCTGCAGGACCTGGATCAAAACTTCGAACAAGAACATGGCGACGCCGCCCACGAGGGTCAGTACACCGAGGGGCTTCAGCAGCCCTTCAGCCTGCAGCAGCAGGTATTCAGTGCCGGCAGCCGAGAGCATGATGATCAGGTGGCCGGACAGCATGGTCGCGAACAGACGAAGGCTGTGGGTGATTGGGCGGACCAGGAAGGTCGAGATGATTTCGATCAGGACTACCAGTGGCAGGATCGCGATCGGAACGCCGGAGGGGACGGTCGCGTACTTGAAGTACTTGATGCCGTGCTTCTTGATGCCCAGGATGATCCACGTGAAGTAGACAATGGCTGCCAGAGCGTAGGCCGTACCAACGTGCGACGTTGTCGGCAGCTGCGCGAGCGGAATACTGCCCCACAGGTTGTTCAGCAGGATGAAGAAGAACAGCGAGAACAGCAGCGGGGTGTAGGGACGGAAGTCCTTTTCACCGATGATGTCGCGACCGATCGAGTTGCGGACGAAGTTGTAGCTGAACTCGCCCAGGAACTGCAGCCGGCCCGGGACCATCTGGCCCTTGCGGGCGGCAACTATGAAGAACCAGCCGATAATGACGACGGAGAGAAGGATAAGCAGCATCTGCTTTCCAAACCCGTCACCGTACGGAGCGCCCCATGGAAAGATCTCAGGGAGGTGCATGTCTTCGAGGGTGGGAGGAACAAAACCCTCTTCATTGGCGGCGGGAAGCGCAAGCGCGATCAACGCGTTTCCTCTCTGCTGTGTCCATCGTTGGGCATTTCATTGGCGGCCGCATGTGGCATGCGGCCGTGTACTAAGTTTTGTGACATTGATGTCTCTAACCCTCATCCGGCCGTTTTCCGCCCTTGGGCGGTTGTGGCTTGGTGGAAGTGAGCCCGTGGGCGGCAGCTGTGTAATAACCGCTGACACCACCCAGGGCGATACCTGCAAATAAAATCCAGCGGGTCCCCAGAAGACTGTCCAGCCCCCACCCTATCAAACCCAGGGCAAGGATTCCGGACAAGACATATTGGAGGACCGCGAGCGACTTCTTGTTGGGCGTTTCAAACGCCGCGGGAACCTGGTCGGGTGCATTTTTCCTGGATTTAGGACTCACCGGAGATTCCTTTTCCTACATTGTCTGTATCTGCCGGGGCATCAGAAAAAATCAGCTGTCGGGTGCGGGAAAAAGTGAAGATCTCCGCGGCTTGCCACAGCACTACTGTGCCGATGGCGGTGAAGAAGAACCATTCGCCCTCAAGCCACTCTGGTTGTCCAACCAGCCACAGAATAACCGCGAAGCCGACGACTTTGACGGCATACGTAACGGCAAACATTCCGATGGCTCCGGACGGGTTTTTCCGCCCCACCACATGCCCTACCAGCAGGCTGATTCCGAAGAAGACCGCGACCAGTGCCCAGCCTGCCGCAACGCTGGCTGCTCCGGCGAGACCCGGGCCCAGGATGCCGGCTGCCGCGGCCGCGGCGGCTGCGGGAGCGCCGCTCCAGAGCAGGCATGCCCGCAGGATGCGCAGCCACGGGGCTTTTGTCGGTCCGGAAGCAATGATCCGTGAAGCGCGTGCGCCGTCTGCAGGGCTCATGGCTGGAGGATCATCCTTGTGCTTGGGAGAGGTAATTGGAGAGAAATCATGGTGTGGACGCATCACCGATCGTCGCGACGTTTGAATTCTACAGTACATAGAAGTGCCCCGTGACATCGTTCCTCCACGGTCGGTGGGCTCAGGCCCGGGTACCTGCCCGCAGCCGTGCAACAATGCGCGGCGAGGCCAGGTACAGACCTGCGACCACGGCGACGAAAGCGGTTCCCGCCGCTGTAACCGCCCAGCTCGAGCCGCCCGTGACGAGGCCGGTCGCTCCCACGGCAACCGTGCACAGTGTCACAAGTGAGGCTGATTGCACGTGGCTGAGCCCCGCATCGGTGAGGCGCTGGTAAACATGCTGGCGGTGGGCCGCGTACCAGCGTTCACCCCGCCAGATCCGGCGGATCAGAGTGGTGAAAGTGTCCAGGAGGTAGATGAGGATGGGGAACAGCAGGTACTCGACGTACACCCCGGCCAGGAAGGCCGCAACCGCCGTACCGGCGATCGAAGCACCCAGCAGGTAGCTTCCGACGTCGCCCATAAACACTGATCCGCGGCCCAGGTTCCAGGGCAGGAACGCGGCAAACGCCGCGGCAATGACGGCTCCAGCAGCCACCAGCCACACCTGTTCGGACAGGATGCCGCTCACGGCGTACAGGATGCCCACGGCCACGCCGTGCAGACCCGATATGCCATTTACGCCATCCATGAAGTTGGCCACGTTAATGTAGCCGGCGATCACCAGCGCCCCCACTGGCACCCACCAATAACTCTGGCCCAGCGCGGCCGCCAGCGCCGTTGTGCCGGCAACTCCGATCAGCAGCTGCAGCCCGAAGCGGACGCGGACGGACAGGCCACGGAAATCTTCGATCCACCCCAGGAGGGAGGCGGCGGCAATGACTATCACCAGGACCAGCAGCAGGGAGCGGTCCACGGCCACGTAGCCGGTCAGCAGCGCCGTACCCAGGCCCAGCAGGACGCCTGCGGCGACGGTGGCGCCCACACCCCGGATGACTACTTTGGTGTGCGAGGAACGCTCGTTGGGCACGTCCACGACGCCGAGGCGGCGCAGCAGCGGGATAAAGGCGAATGGCAGCAGCAGGCTGGCCAGGAAGGCGACCGCAACGGGCACGGCAAGAGCCATCAGCCGGTCCGCCGATCCTTCTGCCCGGTGGCCGCTGGCCCGTTATGGATATCGGCCAGGCGAAGCGCGGCTGTATCCGGCAGCGGGAAAAGCGCAGCAGCCGGGGCTCCAGCGGAATTCACCGCAGTGGCGCCG
The DNA here is from genome assembly GCF_031988865.1 of Arthrobacter sp. NCBI lineage: Bacteria > Bacillati > Actinomycetota > Actinomycetes > Micrococcales > Micrococcaceae > Arthrobacter > Arthrobacter sp. The sequence goes on along the minus strand of NZ_DALZXY010000065.1, from coordinate 9,745 downwards.
TCCGGGAAATCTTCGGGACCAAAACCGCAGCGGCGCAGCCAGTCTTCGGCGTCGAGGTCTTCCGGAGCCAGGACAGCGACTGAGGTGTGGGAGATTTTCGGGTGCAGCGGACGGGAATCATCTTCCCCGGTGCCAACCAAGACTTCGTGCAGCTTTTCTCCCTTGCGCAGCCCGGTGAAGACGATGTCGATGTCCTTGCCGGACATCGCGATCATCCGCTGGGCAACATCGAGGACCTTGACGGGCTCACCCATGTCCAGGATGAGGACCTCTCCCCCGCGCCCGATGGCGCCGGCCTGGATCACCAGCTGGCAGGCCTCGGGAATGGTCATGAAGAACCTGGTCACTTCGGCGTCCGTCACGGTGACCGGGCCGCCCTGGCGGATCTGTTCCGTGAACAGGGGCAGCATGGACCCCCGGCTGCCAATCACGTTGCCGAACCGCACGGACACAAACCGGCGTCCGCTGCGCCCGGCCATCCACGCGGTGAGCTTTTCCGCCACCCGCTTGGAATGGCCAAGCACGGTGGTGGGATTGGCGGCCTTGTCCGTGGAAATGTTCACGAAGTGGCTGACACCGGCCTTGTGGGCCGAGCGCAGAACGTTGGCTGTGCCCAGGACATTCGTCTTCCAGGCTTCCAGCGGGTACTGCTCCAGCAGGGAGACGTGCTTGAGCGCGGCAGCGTGGAATACGACGTCGGGGCGCCTTGAGGTGAAGACTTCATCCAGGGCGCGTGCATCGCGGATATCTGCCAGCACTGTGTCCCGGCCGTTCAGCAGTCCCTGGCCCGTGATCGAGAGCTGGGTGAGCTGCAGCCCGGTCTCATCCCGGTCCACCATGATCAGTTCTTCGGGCTCGAAGGCGGTGATCTGCCGGCAGAGCTCGGAGCCGATGGAACCGCCGGCGCCGGTGACCAGCACCTTCTTGCCCGTAAGGTAACCGGCAACTTCGTCGACGTGAATGTCCACGGGACGGCGGCCGATCAAGTCTTCGACCGCCACCTCCCGGAAGTCGGTCAGGCCGGCCCCGGCCCCCTTGGCGAGCATGTCCCGCAGCGGCGGGAGCACCAGTACCCGTAGCTCCAGGTCCTTTACACGGTCCGAAATGTCCCGCATCTGCCGGGCATCGACGTCGGCAATCGCGATGATCAGGACGCTGGCACGCGTGCGCTGCACCAGCTCCGGCAGGTCCTCCAGCATGCCGACCACCGGCACCGTGCCGAGCCGCAGATGCTTCTTGGACGGATCATCGTCGATCAGCCCAACCGGGAAATAGGGGGATTCCGGATCGTTCATCATCCGGGTAACCAGCGAGTTGCCCAGGAAGCCGGCGCCGTAAATCAGGGTGCGCTGCGCCTCGTCGCCGGGGCGGGCCTTGCTCTCCACGTACATGCGCTTCATGTAGCGGATAGCCGCCATAAACAGGCAGGCAAACGGGAAGGCCAGGACCCCGGTACTGCGGGGAATGTCGATGGCCAGGCCGAAAAGCGCACTGACGAGGACCAGGATTGCGGAGACCACTATGGTGACTACGGCCAGCAGCCGCATCTCGTGGAAGCTGCCAAAACTGTATCGGCCCCGGTAGAGGGCAAAGGAATAGCCCACCAGCAGCTGCGTTACCACCGCCACGCCGCAGAAAACTGCAAGGCCGGCCACATTGATCTGGTCCACGGTGAGCTCGTAGCGCAGGATCAGCGCCAGGGCGATGGCCACCACCCAGGCCAGCGAGTCCAGCACGTATTGGGACCAGAGCCAGTAGGCCGGCTTCTCGTCCCGTACCGGGTTGGTTCTGTGCCTGCTTGAATCGTTCATAGTCCTCAACGGGTTGGCACCCGGTTCGTGTCTAGGCTGTAGGGGTCCTGCAGTGTTATGCGCACCGAAGTGCGGTGTGCACCGCTGCTCCGCGCGAACGGAAGTGCGGAACACGGAAGTGCGGTGATTCCGGTGTAATAGACTGGAATCTATTCAGCATACTAACTGCATGCCCCTTTCGGTCCGGCAACGCCAGCGCATCAGGGGGCCTTCGAAAGGATCATCTTGCCGGATTCAGTGGCCGTGGCAGCGGTAACGTTCGACCGCCCCGATGACGTCAAGACACTTCTTGGGGCCCTGGCGGCGCAAACTGCCACCGTCTCCTCCGTGGCCCTGGTGGACTCGGGAAAGAGCCCCGTCCAGGATATCGCCGAAGCCTCCGCGGCACCTGTTACGTACGTTCGCTCGGAAACGAACCTCGGCGGCGCCGGCGGGTTCTCCCTGGCCATCCTGACAGCCATCGCCTCAGGTGCGGACTGGATCTGGATCATGGATGACGACGCACATCCCGAGGATCCGGAATGCCTTCAGGCCCTGATCGATGGCGCCAACGAACGGAACCTCGACGTCATCCTGCCGTTGGTTGTCGCGCCCGGCCGGCCGGACACCCTGTCCTTCCACTTCCGGATCGATGGCCGGCTCACCCACAACCGCGCCGAGGTCGCCAAGGCCGGTTTCCTCCCCGGCGTCGGGCATTTCTTCAACGGAGCGCTGATCCGCCGCGACGTTTTCTTCCGTGTCGGCCTTCCGGACCTGCGCCTGTTCATCCGCGGTGATGAGACCGATTTTATGATTCGCCTGCGCAAGGCAGGGATTCCGTTCGGCACGCTGACTTCCGTAGCCCTGAGCCACCCGGCCGCATGGTCCGAGGTCAACGAAATCCTGGGCGGGCGCCTGCATGTGCTGGTACCCGACACCGAGTTCAAGCGCTTTTATTTCTTCCGCAACCGCGGACACCTGACCTGGAAGCACAAGCGCCTGCGTTCGTTGGCCGCTGACGCCGTCGGTTACCCCATCCACTTTGCCCGTACCCGGGACCTTCGCGGGTTCCGTGCCTGGCTGCGCGCGTACGTGGGCGGCGCCCGCGGCACACTGTTTGGTCCGCCGTCGGATTTGGGGTTCTAGCGTGCCTTCAGGCGCTCCGGCTCCAGGAGCAGGCATCGATGGACTGACCCTGGTCATCGTCACCTTCAACCGGTCCGGTTACCTGCGCGGCCTGCTTCAGTCGGTCGCTGCCCTGGACCCGGCCCCTGAGCACATTGTGGTGGTGGATAACGCCAGCACGGATGACACTGCCGCGGTCCTGGCGGGAATTCAGCCGGGTTTCCCAGTTCCGCTCAGTGTTGAACGCCTCACGAAAAACACCGGTGGATCCGGCGGATTCGCCGCAGGCGTCCGCCGGGCCCTGGGCGACGGCGCGAAGTGGCTGTGGCTGATGGACGACGACGTCGAGGTCCTTCCCGGAGCTGTCTCCGCCCTGGCGAAATGGACGGGGAAGTATGACTGCATCCACGGCCGCCGGCTCGACGAGACCGGCAAGCCGTTCTTCTGGCAGCACCGGTTCCTGCCGGCCCTTGGTATCCATGTGCCGGTCCGCGGCGATGTGTTCCGCAACAGCCCGGTTTTCGCCACCAACGTCGGCTGCTTCGAAGGCATGCTCGTCAGTGCCGGCGTGGTCCGGGCTATCGGCCTGCCCGATTCCCGGTTCTTCATCAACGGCGATGACGAGATGTACGGCTGGCTCGCTTCCCTGCAGCACGAAGTTGTCTACGTCAACGACTTCGTCCTCCAAAAGGTCCGCCCACAAAAGCAGATCGACCTCGGAATCCGGCACCTGAACGATTCCAGTGACCTCAGCAGGTTCTGTGCCATGCGCAACCGGGGGCACACCGCCGGGTATCTGCGGGTCCACGGCCGGTTTAACCCAGTCGGCTTCGCAGCCGGCACCGCGCTAACTGCAGCCAAGGAAATCCTGCGGCTGCTCGCCGTCGAACACAGTCTGCGCGGAGCCGGCAGCCTGTGGCGGGGCTGGCGGGAATCCCGCCGCATCCTGGGCGACAAAAACTGGCAGCCCATGTCCCCGCTAGGTACCGGCAGCGTCCAGGACAACGCGGCAACGCCACCTCCAGCAGAGTAGGACCTTTCCTTGAACAGCATCCCCTCCCCTCCTGAGCAGGTCTGGGCTGTCCTAGGTGCCACCGGCTTCATTGGCAGCGCCCTGGAAAAGGCACTGCACGACGCCGGGATCACCGTCCGCTGCCTCAAGGCACCCCGGCTCAGCGCCCGTTCGACCGACGCTGCCGGTATCCTCGCCGAGGCCGAAGGCCTCACCACCGAGCGGGCGGCTCTTGCGCAGGCCCTGTCCGGGGCCGGTGTCCTAATCAACGCAGCCGGACTCGCCACGCCGTCGGACGGGGATTCCGCGGAACTGCGCGGAGCAAACGCCTTGCTGCCGGTGCTGGTGGCCGGCGCAGCCGATGATGCGGGCGTCCGCCGGTTCATCCATCTCAGCAGTGCTTCTGTCCAGGGTCACAGGCCCTTCCTGGACGAGAGCACATATACGCAGCCGTTCTCTGCCTACTCCCGGTCCAAGGCCCTGGGCGAGCTGACACTGGCAGCGCGTACTCCCGGGCCGTGTTCCGTGGTAGCCATCCGCGCCACGTCAGTGCAGGGCGCGGCCCGGAAAACCACGGCCAGCCTGGTACGGATCGCAGCTTCTCCGCTGGCGTCAGTCGCCGGCCGGGGCGATGCGCCCAGCCCGGTCAGCTCCGTTGACGCGCTAACCAGCTTTGTACTGGCGGTTGGACGGCATCAGGGCGAGGTGCCGCCCATCATCCTCCAGCCGTGGGAAGGCGCAACTGTCTCCAGTGTCCTGCGCGCTGCCGGCGGCCGGTCACCGCTGCGGCTGCCGTCCTGGCTCTGCCGGGGCACGCTGAAGGCCGGATACGCTGTCTCTTCCCTGCTTGGCGAACGCCTTCACGGGCCGCTGCGCCGGGTGGAGATGATGTGGTTCGGCCAGCGGCAGGAGCCGGGCTGGGCAGAAGCCACCGGCAACGTTCCCGCCCCGCGCGTGGAGCAGGTCCTTCGCGGCGCACGCAGCGCCCACGCCTGAAGGCTGCGGGAAGGCTAGCGCGCCTGGTCGTGGACGGGGTCCGGGGCGTCGAGGTCCTCGCTGCCCGTCCCTCCAGCACCGGCTACGCCGCTCACGGGAGCAGCTGAGTCCGCACCGGCAACCGAGGTGTCCTCGCTGGCTTTTTCTTCCGCGTCGCCGGCAGTGCCGGCAGTGTCGGCAGCCGCAGGAGCAGCCGGTTCTTCGCCAATTCCAAGCACTGACGGCACCACGGCACGCAGTTCGTCCAGGCTGACGGCCCCTACGCGCACGACCCGCAGCGGGACCTGTGTCGCGTCAACGATCGTCGAAGGAACCCCGTCGCTGCCCTCCTGCGGCCGGGGACCGGCTTCCAGGTAAACCTCCACGGACTCAGCCAGCTGGGCCTGGGCCTCAGCGGCCGTCTGGGCGGCCGGGTTGCCGGTTCGGTTAGCGGAAGAGACAGCCATCGGACCGGTAAGGGCCAGCAGGTCCAAGGCAATCTCATCGTCGGGCATACGCAGCGCAACGGTGCCCTTGGTATCGCCAAGATCCCAGGTCAGGGATGGCTGCGCATGGAAAATCAGGGTCAGTCCCCCGGGCCAGAAGGCCTCAGCCAGGGCCCGGGCTTCCGGGGTGATATCGATGGCCAGTCCATCCATGGTCTGCAGGCGCGGCACCAGCACGGGCGGCGGCATGGAACGCCCGCGCCCCTTAGCGGCCAGGAGCGTGGCAACGGCCTGCGGGGAAAACGCGTCAGCGCCGATGCCGTAAACCGTGTCGGTGGGCAGCACGATGCACTGCCGGTTAGCGATGGCCTGCTGGGCGCGGGCCAGGCCTGCGCTGCGGGTTTCAGGGTCTGTGCAGTCAAAGCTGGTAGTCACGGCACTATTCTTTCACGTTGCTCTGCGAACGGGCGGCAACCGCTGTACGCACCGCTGAGGTGGCCCGCGGGCGGTCGTTCAGGTCATTGTGGGAGGTGACGGCTTCCCAGGCCGGGTCGGTGGCCAGGCGGGCGGCCACGGCTTTGGCCTGCACCTCGGCGTGTTCCATCACAAAGTAGCCGCCGGGAAGCAGTAGCCGGGAAGCGGTCCGGGCGGCGGCGTCGGGCAGTTCCATGCCGTCCGCTCCCCCGCCGTAGAGCGCCATCGACGGATCATGCTCGGCAGCTTCGGGTTCGTTGGGAACGGCCCCGGCTGGAATGTAGGGCGGGTTGGAGACAACGACGTCGAACGTTCCGTTATGGCCGGGCAGTGCCGTCCGCAGATCGCCCTCAAGGACGGTGACGCCCAGCGGGTCCAGGTTCTTCCGCGCCCAGGCCAGGGCCAGCGGGCTCAGTTCCACCGCATAGACCTCGGAGCCGGCGGCCTCAGTGGCCACCGAGGCCGCGATGGCCCCCGAACCGGTGCCCAGGTCCACGACCTTTGCACCCTCCGGGACCAGCCGCGCCCGGTCGATGGCCAGCTGCGCAACCGTTTCGGTTTCCGGCCGCGGCACAAAGACCCCCGGCCCCACGGCAAGTTCGAGCCGGCGGAAATGTGCCCTGCCGGTGAGATGCTGCAGCGGAGTCCGCCGGGCCCGTTCGGCGACCAGCTCGGCATAGCCCTCGGGTGCCGCAGCATCCGTGAAGGCAAGGGCCCGCACCCGCCCCACGCTCTCCCGGAGCAGGTGGGCGGCCAGCAGCTCGGCGTCGACACGCGGACTCGGCACGCCGGCGGCGGCGAGTTCCGCCGCCGCTTCGCGCAGTGCCTTCTCGAGGGAGGAAGCCGGCATACCCGGGACTAGCCTTCGTCGCCGATGGCGTCCAGCCGGGCCCGCTCATCCATTTCGATGGCAGCCTGGACCACGGCCTCGAGGTCGCCGTTCATCACGGTGTCCAGGTTGTAGGCCTTGTAGCCCGTCCGGTGGTCAACAATCCGGTTTTCCGGGTAGTTGTAGGTGCGGATGCGTTCGGACCGGTCCATGGTGCGGATCTGCGACTTGCGGATATCCGAGTTGGCGGCGTCGATCTCCGCCTGCTGGTGGGCCAGGATCCGTGAGCGGAGCACGCGCATGGCCGCTTCACGGTTCTGCAGCTGGGATTTCTCATTCTGCATGGCGACCACGATTCCGGTGGGAAGGTGGGTGATGCGCACCGCGGAGTCGGTCGTGTTCACGGACTGTCCGCCCGGCCCGGAGGACCGGTATACGTCGATCTTCAGGTCATTCTGGTTGAGCTCGACTTCTTCCGGCTCATCCACTTCCGGCAGCACCAGCACACCGGCGGCCGAGGTGTGGATCCGGCCCTGGGATTCGGTCACGGGGACACGCTGCACCCGGTGCACGCCGCCTTCATACTTCAGGCGGGCATAAACGCCTTCAGCCGGGTCGTTCGAGGAACCCTTGATGGCCATGGACACGTCCTTGTAGCCGCCCAGGTCCGATTCCGTGGCCGAGATGATCTCGGTGCGCCAGCCGCGGGTCTCCGCGTAGCGGGTGTACATACGCAGCAGGTCGCCGGCGAAGAGCGCAGCCTCGTCGCCGCCTTCGCCGCCCTTGACCTCGATGATGACGTCTCGGCCGTCGTTGGGATCCCGCGGGATGAGCAGGCGGCGCAGCTTCTCCTGCGCTTCCGCGAGCTGGTCCTTCAGCACAGGAACCTCGGCGGCAAATTCGGGGTCCTCGGCGGCCATCTCCTGGGCCGCGGCGAGGTCGTCTTCCAGTCCGTGCCAGGTGTTGTAGGCGTCGACGATCCGGCTCAGCTCGGCGTAGCGGCGGCCCAGGCGGCGGGCCAGGCCCTGGTCCGCGTGGACGGCGGGATCCGAAAGCCGCATCTGGAGCTCGGCGTGTTCATCCAGCAGTCCCTGTATGGACTCAAACATTGTTTTTCCAATCCTTCTTCACGCCGTGGGTCCGCCTGCGGAGGGTTCGGCGTTGCTGACTTATTACCATTCTCGCCCGGGCAGCTGCCCGCTGGTTAACCGCCAAGCCGCCCAGGCCCCTTAACCCTCCGAAGAGGGCAAAGGGGCATGAGCGGCTAGGTTAGGGCGCTAATCGTTCTTGTTGCCGAGCGTGGTCTTCTGGACCTGCATCAGGAACTCGACGTTGGACTGGGTTTCCTTGATCTTGTTGGTCAGGAGCTCCAGTGCCTGCTGAGTGTCCAGGCCCGAAAGGACGCGGCGCAGCTTCCACATGATCTTGACCTCGTCCGGGGACAGGAGGTTCTCTTCACGGCGGGTACCGGACGCATTGACGTCCACTGCCGGGAAGATGCGCTTGTCCGCAAGGTTGCGAGACAAGCGCAGTTCCATGTTGCCGGTGCCCTTGAACTCTTCGAAAATGACCTCGTCCATCTTGGATCCGGTCTCGACGAGCGCGGTGGCCAGGATGGTCAGCGAGCCGCCGTTTTCGATGTTGCGGGCTGCACCGAAGAAACGCTTCGGCGGGTACAGCGCGGAGGAATCCACGCCACCGGAGAGGATACGGCCCGACGCCGGAGCGGCCAGGTTGTAGGCGCGGCCCAGACGGGTCATGGAGTCCAGGAGGACCACGACGTCGTTGCCCATTTCCACGAGGCGCTTGGCCCGCTCGATGGCGAGTTCGGCCACGGTGGTGTGGTCATCGGCCGGACGGTCGAAGGTCGAGGCAATGACCTCGCCCTTGACGGTGCGCTGCATGTCGGTGACTTCTTCGGGACGTTCGTCCACGAGGACCATCATCAGGTGCACTTCGGGGTTGTTGATGGTGATCGCGTTGGCGATTGCCTGCAGGATCAGCGTCTTGCCTGCCTTCGGCGGGGAGACGATCAGGCCGCGCTGGCCCTTGCCGATCGGCGCGACGAGGTCGATCACGCGGGGGCCGATCACCTTCGCGGAGGTCTCCAGGCGCAGGCGCTCCGAGGGGTAGAGCGGAACCAGCTTGGAGAACTCCACGCGGTCCTTGTTGTCCTCGGCCGGCTTGCCGTTGACGGAGGTCAGGCGGACCAGGGCGTTGAACTTCTGGCGCTGGCTGCTGCCCTGGTTCTCACCGTCACGCGGGGCACGGATCGCGCCGACAACGGCGTCGCCCTTGCGCAGGTTGTACTTCTTGACCTGGGCAAGCGAGACGTAAACGTCGTTCGGGCCCGGCAGGTAACCGGAGGTACGGACGAACGCGTAGTTCTCCAGCACGTCCAGGATGCCGGCAACGGGCAGCAGGACATCGTCCTCGGTAACCTCTACGTCGTCGACGTCCGGGTTGCGGTCGCGGCTGCGGCGGCGCTCGTTACGGTCGCGGAACCGGTCATTACGGTCGTTGCGCTCGTTACGGTCATTGCGGTTGCGGTTGCGGCGGTTGCGTCCGCTGCGGCTGTTGTCATCACCGTCGGAATCGCGGTTGCTGTCGCGGTCGTTCCGGTTGCTGTTCTCGCGGTTGCTGTCGCGGTCGTTCCGGTTGTTGTCCCGGTCGTTGCGGCTGCCATTGTTCTCGCGGTTGCTGTCCCGGTCGTTCCGGTTGCCGTCGCGGTCGTTGCGGCTGCCGTTGTTCTCGCGGTTGCTGTCCCGGTCGTTACGGTTGCCGTCGCGGTCATTACGGTTGCGGCTGCGGCCCTGGCGCTCGGAGCGGTCGTCCTCGCGGGAGCCGGCAGGTGAGTCCTGGGCAGCTTCCTGGCCATTGTTTTCAGCAGCGTTGTCTTCACTGCCGTTTTCGCCGTCGTTGCGGCGGTTGCGGCGGTTACGGCCACGCTCACGCTGGCCTTCGTCCCTGCCATTCTCAGTGGCCGGCGCTGCAGCAGCCGCCGGAGCCTCTGCCTGCGGGGCTTCTGCGGCCTCGCTGCTGGCCGCCGGAGAGACGACGCCGTCGCTCGCAGCGCGGCGGTTGCGGTTGCGGG
>NZ_DALZXY010000064.1:0-21434 GCF_031988865.1 Arthrobacter sp. | reverse complement strand
CGGCGCAGCGTCAGCCGGAGGATCTCCGCGACATTCCCGCTCTTCGCCGCATCCGGATGGTCGGCGGCGGTAGCCTCGATGGCAGCCGTGGCGTCCTTCTCGGACCAGCCGAGGCCGGTCATCGCCGACAGCACCTGATCAGTCCAGGCCGGAACACCGGCCGGCGCTTCTTCGGTGCCGTGCGGAACCAGTTTGTCCGCAAGCTCCAGCACAATGCGGCGCGCGCCCTTTGGCCCGATCCCGGACACCTTGCTGAACGCCTTGTCGTCGCCGGTGGAGGCTGCCACCCGGACCGCTTCCGGGCTGTGCACCGCCAGGACGGCGAGGGCCAGGCGCGGTCCGACCCCGCTGACGCTGAGCAGGGTTTCGAACACTTCCCGCTCCCCCGGCTCCGCGAAGCCAAACAGGGTCATGGAATCCTCGCGCACAATCAGTGCGGTGTGCACCTGCGCTTCAACGCCTGTGCGCAGCGAAGCGAGCGTCTGCGGCGTCGCCTGGATGAGCATGCCGATGCCGTTGACGTCGATGACGGCAGAAGAGGTGCCGACGTGCGCGACGACGCCGCGAAGAGAGGCGATCATGTGGGAACTCCGAGCATTAATCCGGGAACTGAAAATAATCCGTGAACTGAATAGAACATATCTACGAACAGCCTACTTGTCCGTTCCGGATTTCCCGGCACTTTAGCGGCGGGCGCGTTTTGCCTTGGCTTCGGCTTCTGCCCACATCCGCTGGGCCGCCGTCAGGCCGCCCTGCACCGGGCCGCCGCCGGCGGAGGCGGAGCCCGCCGTCGAGGCCTGCCCGGGTCCAAGCGCCCCGCGCCGCCAGGCGTGTGTGATAGCCAGTGCGAGTGCGTCGGCCGCGTCAGCCGGGCGGGGCATTTCATCGAGGCGCAGGATCTTGGTGACCATCCGGCCCACGGCTTCCTTGTTCGCCGATCCGGACCCAGTGACGGCGGCCTTCACTTCGGTTGGGGTGTGCAGGGCCACCGGTATGCCGCGCCGGGCAGCGGCGGCAATAACGACGCCGGAGGCCTGGGCGGTGCCCATCACGGTGCTGACATTGAGCTGGCTGAACACCCGCTCCACGGCGAGGACGTCGGGAGTGTGGGTGTCCAGCCACAGTTCAATCGCTTCGGAAATGGCGAGCAGCCGGGAATCCAGGGCCGTACCGGCCACGGTCCCGGCCACTCCGACGGCCACCAGGGTGGCGCGCCGGTTGCCTTCGACATCCACGACGCCCAGACCGCAGCGGGTTAAACCCGGGTCCACCCCCAGGACCCGGATTGTCACGGCGGGGTACTCAGTCTTCTTCGAGCTGCGCGAAGACGTCCGCGGAGATGTCGGCGTTGGAGTAGACGTTCTGGACGTCGTCCAGGTCCTCCACCGCGTCGACCAGCTTCATGAACTTCCGGGCGTTCTCGGCGTCGAGCTCCACGTGCATGGAGGGCAGGAACTCCGCCTCGTCGGATTCGTATTCGATCCCGGCTTCTTCGAGGGCGGCCACAACGGCGCGCAGGTCTGCGGCTTCGGAGATGATTTCGAAGTTCTCGCCCGCTTCCTTGACCTCGTCGGCACCGGCGTCGAGCACTGCCATCAGCAGGTCATCCTCGGTGAGGTCCTTCTTCGGCAGCGTCACGACGCCCTTGCGGGTGAACATGTATGCCACGGAACCCGGGTCGCCCATGTTGCCGCCGTTACGCGTGACGGCCAGCCGGACCTCCGAGGCGGCACGGTTCTTGTTGTCCGTGAGGCACTCGATCAGCAGCGCGGTGCCCTGCGGGCCGTAGCCTTCGTACATGATGGTCTGGTAGTCGACAGCCTCGCCCAGGAGTCCGGCACCGCGCTTGACGGCACGGTTGATGTTGTCGATGGGAACAGAAGTTTTCTTGGCCTTCTGGACGGCGAGTTCCAGGCCGGGGTTGCCGGCCATATCGGCGCCGCCCGCACGGGCCGCAACTTCGATGTTCTTGATCAGCTTGGCAAAAGACTTGGCACGCTTGGCATCGATCACGGCCTTCTTGTGCTTTGTGGTTGCCCATTTCGAGTGGCCCGACATGCTCTACGCGTCTCCTCTGATCATTTGGATAAAAAGTTCATGGATGCGGCTCTCCCCCGTTACCTCAGGGTGGAAGGAGGTGGCCAGCAGGCTTCCTGAACGCACTGCCACAATTCTAGCTACTGATTCGCTGCTCCCGGCTTCATGGAACTCGCCGGGTGTCTCCGCGGGCGCAACCTGTGCGAGCACCTGCACGGTGGAGCCTACCTTTTCCACCCACGGCGCGCGGATGAAGACGGCGTGCACGGGGGCCGGTGGGCGGGCGGGATCCTGCGAGGGCAGGCCTTGCAGCCCCTCGAAGGCCAGGTCAGTTTCGAAAGACTCCCGCTGGCGGCCGAAGGCGTTGCGCCGGACCACGATGTCCAGTCCGCCGAGGGTCTGCTGTGGTTCTCCGGAGGCATCCAACGCGGCATCGGTGATGCGGTCTGCCAGCAGGATCATGCCGGCGCAGGAGCCGTACACGGGGAATCCGGCGGCGATCTTCGCCTTCAGCGGCGCCGCAATGCCGAACAGCCGCATCAGCTTATCGATCGTGGTGGATTCACCGCCCGGCAGGACCAGTCCGTCCAAGGCCGCCAGTTCAGCGGGGCGCCGGACCAGCGTGGTCCGGGCTCCGGCAGCTTCCAATGCCCGCACGTGTTCGCGGACCCCGCCCTGCAGGGCCAGCACTCCGACCAGCGGGGCAGCGGAGCGGTCGAGTCCAGCGCTACCGGGTACAGGGCTGCCAAGTCCAGCGCTGCCGGGTACGGAGCTGCTGGTTACAGCGCTGCCAGACCCGGCGTTCCGGGAGGTGATTTCGGTCATTGAACCATTCTAGGTTGCGGGCACCGGTAGGGGGCCGAACATGACGGTGGGATATATTCGGTATCCATGAGTTCTTTCTCCATCCTGGTAGGCAAGCTGGTGCGCGGCGCCTCACGGCTGCGGGGTGGGGGTTCAGCCCTTCCCGGCCTGGTGGTGGAGAAGATCGATCCCGATTTCATCCGCCGCACCCTTTCCACCCTGCCCCTCGGCGTCGCCGTCGTTTCCGGCACCAATGGCAAGACGACCACTACCAAGATGGTGGTGGAGCTCCTGGAGGGCCAGGGGCTGAAGGTGTTCACCAACCGGACCGGCAGCAACTTCACCCGCGGAGTCGCCGCAGCGCTGATCGGCGAGGTGAACCTGCGCGGACGCCTTGATGCGGACATTGCCGTGCTGGAACTCGATGAGGCCCATGCGGTGCACTTTGTGAAGCTGATCCAGCCGCGCTACTCGCTGCTGCTGAACGTCCTGCGCGACCAGCTGGACCGTTTCGGCGAAATTGACAAGACCACCCGCCTGCTTGAGCAGATCGCGCTGGCCACCACCGATACGGTGGTGCTGAACCGCGAGGATCCGCGGGTTGCTTCGATTGCGCAGTCGTTGTCCGGGCCGCAGGTCGCGTACTTCGGCCTGGAGGCCTCGCTGCGCAGCACCTTCCCCAACGACGACGAGATGCGCGGATCGCGCTCCGAGGCCCTCGCCGCCGCCCAGCCCGCCGACGTCGTGCTGGAACGTGTTGCCGAAGCCGAAGCCGATTTCCGGCTGGACGGCGAAGTCACCACGACCGGCCTTCGGCTCCGCGGTGTGTACAACATCTTCAACGCTGCTGCGGCGCTGGCCTTCGCCCGCCGGATCCTGGGCGGCAAGGCGGACCGGGACGCCCTGTTTACGTCCCTGGCCAATGTGGAGCCGGCCTTCGGGCGGGGTGAATCCCTGACCGTCAACGGCGCGCCGCTGGAACTGGTCCTGGTGAAGAACCCCAGCGGTTTCCGGCTGGGCCTGAAGTCCTTCGCGGCGCACGGCTTCGCCACCATGATCGCGATCAATGACAACTACGCCGATGGCCGGGACATGTCCTGGCTTTGGGACGTGGACTTCGAGACGCTCTCCGGCGGGGTGGACATGGTCAGCGGCGTCCGCGCCTATGACATGGCGCTGCGGCTGAAGTACGACGACGTTCCCGTCCGCGACGTCGAAACGGACATTCCGGCCGCGCTGGCGAAGTTCATCTCCTCATCGGGTAACCAGCCGATGCGTATCTTCTGCACCTACACAGCCATGCTTTCCGTCCGCCGGGAGCTCTCCAAGATCACGAAGGTGGAGGTGGTCTCTTGAGCCGCGACATCCGCATCCTGCAGCTTTACCCGCGGGACATGAACATTTACGGCGACTGGGGCAACGTCCTGGTCCTCAAGCAGCGCCTGAAATGGCAGGGCTACAACCCGATCGTCAGTGAGTACAACCCCGGCGACGACTTCCCCACTGATGCGGACCTGATTGTCGGCGGCGGCGGCCAGGACAGCGGCCAGGTGGTCATCCAGCAGGACCTGCAGGCCCTGGCTCCGACGCTGCGCGGACTGGCCGACGACGACCTGCCGATGCTGGCGATCTGCGGCCTCTACCAGCTCTTCGGCCGCTTCTTCAAGACGCACGACGGCGTCCTTATCCCCGGCATCGGTGTCCTGGACATTGAAACGCATGGCGGTCCGGAGCGGCTGATCGGCAACGTCCTCTCCGTGAGTGACGAGTTCGGTGAGATTCACGGCTACGAGAACCACAGCGGCCAGACGTTCCTGGGTACGGATGCCAAGCCGCTGGCGCATGTCCGCAAGGGCGAGGGCAACAATTCCAAGGACGACACCGAGGGTGCGCGTTATCGGAATGTGGTGGCCAGCTACCTGCACGGCTCGCTGCTGCCGAAGAACCCCGCGATCGCGGACTTCCTTATCGAGAAGGCTGTGACCCGGCGCTACGGCAGCTTCGATCCTGCTCCGCCTGCGGATGCGGACCTCGACGGGCTGGCCCGGCTTTCCGACCTGGCCCGCTCCCACGCCTCCAGCCGTCCGCGGTAAGGCCGAGCACCCTCTCACTCCCTCACCCCGACGTTCCTCGGCCCGGGCTGGGCGCTAGTAATCCCCCCAGGGGCACCGCGCCTCCCCGGCATCCAAGGCGAGGGATACCAAGTAACCGCCGGACGGGCCGGGTTAGGCGGCTTTAATATTCCTTGCGAGCCCTGCGAGCAGGGAATTTCGTTGCCGCCGTTCCGGTCCGCCCGGCGGGCCCCGAGGCACTCCCCCCGCCCGACGGACCAGCAAGCACGTACCAGCATTACCGCCCGGAAACGTCCTGGGTCACCAGCCATTCGTGCGCTCCGGCCTCGGCCGCACCCATGGACTCAACAACCGGAATGGTCCGGGCCCGTACCTCTGCCTGCTGCGCTTCGGAGGCGCACGGTCCCTGCGGCAGGTCCGTCGCCACTGAGCACCAGCGGTAGGGATCCCGCACGATCACCGAGGGCGCCCAGGCGAGGTCGCCAACCCGCCAGGCGCCGCCGTCGTCGTCCTGCACAAACTGTGCCCGGACTACCAGGCCTTCGTTGTTGACCGGGTACCACGGCGAGAGTTCGGTGACCGCGTTGCCAAGGCCGTAGGCGATCCAGGTGCCGTTGTAGTTCTCGATGGGCAGCACTGAATGCGTGTGGTGGCCGTACACCAGGTCGAACTCACCGCTGTCCGCCAGGGCATGCGCGGTTTCGATCTGCTGGCTGTTAGGCATCGAGGCATACTCTTCCCCGGCGTGCATGGCTGCCACCACGATGTCCGCGCCCTGCTCCCGGGCGGCCTTGGCCCGCAGGATCATGTCCTCGGCGTCGAGCATGTCCACCTGCCAGGGATAGTCCGCGGTCATCCCGTTCAAGCCGTAGGTCGCTTGGATGATCCCGATCCGGGCACCGGAGGTGTCCATGATGAGCGGCACCTCAGAGTCTGCCTCGGAGGCGTAGGAACCGGTGTGCTCCAGTCCTGCGGAGTCCAGGACCGACAGTGTCCGGTTCAGGCCGGCTGTTCCGGCGTCGATAGTGTGGTTGCTCGCCGTTGTGCAGGCCTGGTAGCCCACGGCCGCGGCGGCGGTGATGATCTGCGGCGGCACGTTGAACATCGGGTACCCGGCGTACGGCCCGCCCGCCTCGGCAACCGGCGTCTCCATGTGGCAGATGCCCAGGTCGGCGCCGGAGACGTAAGCGCGCATCCCCTCGAGCAGCGGCTCGAAGTCCAGCGGCTGTTTTCCGCTGGCGGCGGCGTCCACCGCGGCCTGGTCCCAGAGCTGCGGATGCACCAGAAGGTCGCCGGCGAGCATTACCGTGGTGCAGCGGAGTCCAGGGCACGCCACCCCCACACCCGGTGTGACTGTCGGCTCTGGTTCCGGCGACGGGCTGGCGGGCGCACTGGCCGCGGAGGAACCGGACGGCTCCTGTGCCTCCGGCGCCGCTGTGCAGGCGCTGAGCATCAGCCCCATCAGCAACACCAACGCTGTGCCTGCAATACTGCCGGCCGACCTTCGATACCTCGTCAACATGTTCCCCCCGGAAATGGATAGCGAAAGCCGCCGGGCACACCGCTTGTGCGGTCCGTGTGGCAATCAGGGATGAGCATACGCGGCCCGTCGGCTGGTTGGGCGGCGGAGCGTGTGAAAGTGTTGTTGACCATGAGCAACGCCCTTCTCTCCGCGAGCACCCTCCCGTATGAACTCCCGGATTTCGCCGCCTTTTCCGATGATGACTACCTCCCCGCCTTCGAAGCCGGGATGCAGGAGCACCTGGATGAAATCAGGACCATCACCGCCAACCCGGAACCGGCTGGCTTTCCGAACACCATTTCCGCGTTGGAACGCTCCGGACAGGCTCTAGCCCGCGTCTCCACCGTCTTCTTCAACCTCGTGACGTCCCACGCCACCGACGCCGTCCAGGCCATCGAGGCGCAGATCGGCCCGAAGCTCTCCGCCCACCAGGACGGCATTTTCCAGGACCAGCTGCTGTTCGAACGGATCAGCGCGGTCCCGGAAACGGGACTGGATGAGGAAGCCCGGCGTTTGCTGGCCGAATACCGCCGCCGGTTCCTGCTGGCAGGTGCCGGGCTCGACGACGCCGGCAAGGCCCGGATGCGGGAACTGAACACCCGTCTCTCCGAGCTTGGAACCGCGTTTTCACAGAAACTGCTGGCCGACACCAATGACTCGGCGCTCGTAGTGGACGAGGAAGCCGAGCTGGCGGGCCTCTCCCCCGACGACATTGCCGCTGCGGCGGCTGCCGCCCGTGACGCCGGCGCCGAGTCGAAGTATCTCCTGTCCCTGGTCCTGCCGACTCCGCAGCCTGCCCTCACACGGCTGACGAACCGCAAGACCCGGCAGCGGCTCTTCGAAGCCTCCGTTGACCGCGGATTCCGGGAGAACAGCCACAACACGCTCGGCACCGCAGCAGAGATGGCCGCACTCCGTGCCGAACGCGCCGCCCTGCTGGGCTATGGCAGCCACGCCGAGTACGCCGTCGAGGACCAGACCGCTCCGTCCATCGGCGCGGTACGCGAGATGCTCGCCCGGCTGGTCCCGGCAGCAGTCCGCAATGCCGAGGTGGAAGCCGGGAAACTGCGGGACGCGGCGGCCAAGGACGGGATCAAGGACCTGCAGCCCTGGGACTGGGCCTATTACTCGGAGCAGGTGCGGCGTGAGGAGTACGCCGTTGACCTGGAAGCACTGCGTCCCTGGTTCGAGCTGGAACGGGTGCTGAACGACGGCGTCTTTTACGCCGCCAACCGGCTGTACGGGATCAGTTTCACGGAACGCCCCGACCTCGCCGGCTACCACCCCGATGTGCGGGTCTGGGAGGTCAAGAACGAAGACGGTTCGGCGCTGGGACTGTTCTTGGGTGACTACTTCTCCCGGGGCACCAAGAGCGGCGGGGCCTGGATGAACGAACTGGTCTCCCAGTCCCGGCTGCTCGGCAAGGCACCGGTTGTGGTGAACAACCTGAACATCTCCAAACCGGCGGCCGGTGAACCGGCGCTGCTGACCTTTGATGAAGTCGTCACCGCGTTCCATGAATTCGGCCACGCCCTGCACGGGCTGTTCTCCGACGTCGAGTTCCCGCTGTTCTCCGGGACTGCCGTTCCGCGTGACTTCGTCGAATACCCCTCCCAGGTCAACGAGATGTGGATGCTCTGGCCAGAGGTGGCCGATAACTTCGCGCGGCACCATGAGACCGGCGAACCGCTGCCGGACGGCATCCTGGACCGGATCCGGGCGGCCACGCTGTGGGGCGAAGGCTTCCGGACGGCCGAATACCTCGGTGCCACCCTGCTGGACCTTGCCTGGCACGAGCTGCCGCCCGGCGAGCCCGTTGAGGATCCGGCTGCCTTCGAGGAACAGGCCCTGCAGCGTGCCGGAATCGACCCGGCCCTGGTTCCGCCGCGCTACCGTACGGGGTACTTCAAGCACATCTTTGCCGGCGGCTACTCCGCGGGCTACTACTCCTACATCTGGAGTGAAGTGCTCGACGCCGACACAGTGGAGTGGTTCACCGAAAATGGCGGCCTGACACGGAGTAACGGTGAAGCGTTCCGCTACCTGCTGCTCTCGCGGGGTTTCGCTGCCGACCCGCTTACCTCTTTCCGCAACCTGCGTGGCCGCGATGCGGAGATCGCTCCCCTGCTGGCACGCCGTGGGCTCGCCTAACCGCCATGGCTACGATCGCCTCGTGCCAGCGTATGCAGCATGCCTGGTTTAGTGCGCTCGCTACCGCGACGGGAGGCCGGGCCTTCGGAACTCATGAGTCACGCTGGGTCTGGCTTCCCGCCCGGCGGCAGCTCATGCTGATGTTTCCCGACGTCATTTCGCCGGCGGGGATCCGTCCTGGCCTGGCCGAGGGTTCACGGCTCGGCGCCTCCACCGTCGGCGTCTGGCTGGGTGGTTCCGTGGATCCCACGCCGCTGGAATCCTTCGGCTTCCGCCGCGGACCGCAGACCTGCTGGATGACGGCCCCGGTCCATGCGCCGCAGGCCTGGCCGGGCACCGCGGCCACGGTGGAGGTCCAGCCGCCGGAAGTGTCCGGGGCCGACGCCGAGGAACTGCGGGTGGGGCATTCCACCCCCCGGCAGGCCTGGCACATCGCGGCGCGGGATGCCGCGCGCATGACCGGACGGGCCTACGCGTTCTATCCCGGTCCGGTCGCCGGGCTCTCCAAGGTCGGCGGGATTTTCCATCTTGCCGTTGGTGCTTCCAGCCGGCGCCGCGGGTTCGGTACCGCCCTGCTGAGTTCCGCCGCGGCTGCGGCCGAAGCCGCGGGCGCTGAGCAGGTGATCGTCAACGCAACCGCTCCGGGCCAGGACCTCTGCGCCGCCCGGGGCTTCTCCCTGGTGGGCCGGGGCCAGACGTACTCCATGGCGATCGGGTAACCGGCGTGCCTGGGCTGCCTTGGGCCCAATAAATTCGCCGCAACGAATAAACGGCCGGACCCGGGAAGCTCTCCCGGGTCCGGCCGTTATTTGTTCAGGAATGCTTCCCGCTACCAGCCGCGCTCGGCGAGGCGGTGCGGCTGCGGGATCTCGTCGACGTTGATGCCGACCATGGCTTCGCCGAGGCCGCGGGAGGCCTTCGCCACTTCGTCGGGATCATCGTGGAAGGTGGTGGCCTTGACAATCGCCGCGGCCCGCTCTGCCGGGTTGCCGGACTTGAAGATGCCGGAGCCGACGAAGACGCCGTCAGCGCCGAGCTGCATCATCATCGCCGCATCTGCCGGGGTCGCGATACCGCCGGCAGTGAAGAGCACCACCGGGAGCTTGCCGGAGGCAGCAACTTCCTTGACGAGTTCATAGGGGGCCTGCAGTTCCTTCGCGGCCACGTACAGCTCGTCCTCCGGAAGGGAGGCAAGGCGGGCAATCTCGGTACGGATCTGGCGCATGTGCATGGTGGCGTTGGAAACGTCGCCGGTACCAGCCTCACCCTTGGAGCGGATCATGGCGGCGCCCTCG
Organism: Arthrobacter sp.; assembly: GCF_031988865.1. NCBI lineage: Bacteria > Bacillati > Actinomycetota > Actinomycetes > Micrococcales > Micrococcaceae > Arthrobacter > Arthrobacter sp. The sequence goes on along the minus strand of NZ_DALZXY010000064.1, from coordinate 11,553 downwards.
TTGATCCGGCGCAGGGCTTCACCCAGGTTGGTCGCACCGCAGACGAAGGGAACGGTGAACTTCCACTTGTCGATGTGGTTGGCGTAGTCCGCCGGGGTGAGCACCTCGGACTCGTCAATGTAGTCGACACCGAGGGACTGAAGGATCTGCGCTTCAACGAAGTGGCCGATCCGGGCCTTGGCCATCACCGGGACAGAGACGGCATCAATGATGCTGTCGATCATGTCCGGATCGCTCATCCGCGATACGCCGCCCTGGGCACGGATGTCTGCCGGAACCCGCTCGAGGGCCATCACGGCGACCGCACCGGCGTCCTCGGCAATCCGGGCCTGCTCAGCGGTGACGACGTCCATGATCACGCCGCCCTTGAGCATCTCTGCCATACCGCGCTTGACGCGGCTACTGCCGGTGGCAGCAGCGGTTCCTGAAGCGGACGGGAATTCTGTAGGCATGACAAGGCTCTCTGGTAGATCGGGCTGTAAAGGCCATGCTAAGCCAGGGAACGCGATCCCAAAGGGTCTGCTACGTATCTTTACCGAGTACTTCGGCCGTAGCCTGCCGGTGGACGGTACCCACCCGCTGCACGATCGTCACACAGCTGGCGATGCAGAGCAGGACCAGCACCACCAGGAGCACCACCTCGGGCACTCCGAGGCCGACCAGCCCGGTGGCTGTGAGCAGGAAAACCAGCCGCTCAGCGCGTTCAGCCAGCCCGACATTGGCATCAAACCCGAGCGACTCGGCCTTCGCCCGGATGTAGGAGACCAGCATGCCCAGGACCAGGCAGATCAGGGCGGCGATACCAATGGCGTCGTTGTCACCTCCGGTGAAGAACCAGATGCTGACGCCGGCGAACAGCGCACCATCGGCAAACCGGTCAAGGGTGGAGTCCAGGAAGGCACCCCACTTACCCTTCCGCTCCTGCTGCCGGGCCATGATGCCGTCCACGACGTCGGAGAAAATGAAGAGCACCACGAACATCGTGCCCCAGAACAGCTGTCCCATTGGATAAAACACCAGGCCACCAGCCATCACGCCGAGTGTTCCGATGATGGTGACGGCATCCGGGCTCACCCGGCAGCGGATCAGCCAGGACGCCAGGGGCGTAAAAAGAGCCGTGAAGAAGGCGCGGGTGTATTTGTTCAGCACGCCTAAGCCTCGCCGGATCCGTTAGCGGGCGCAGCCTCTGCTGCCTCCGCCGGCCACGCTTCCGCTACCTGCCGGCGGACCTCCCCGAGGGTCTGCGTGATGGCCTTGGTCTGGGCGATGATGGGCAGGAAGTTCCCGTCTCCGCCCCACCGCGGAACGATGTGCTGATGCAGGTGCGCGGCGATTCCCGCTCCCCCGGTCACGCCCTGGTTCATGCCCAGGTTGAAGCCCGACGGCGCGGAGACCTTCCGCAGCACGCGCATGGCGGTCTGGGTCAGGGCCGCGATCTCCGCGGTCTCTTCCAGATCGATATCCGTGTAGTCCGGAACGTGCCGGTAGGGGCAGACCAGCAGGTGCCCTGCGTTGTAGGGAAACAGGTTCAGGATCACATAGGCGTGCTTCCCGCGGTGCACGATCAGCGCTTCCTCATCGGTGCGCGAGGGCGCGGCGCAGAACGGGCAGTTATTCTCCGAGGAAACCTTTTCCTGCCCGCCCTTGATGTACGCCAGCCGGTGCGGGGTCCAGAGCCGCTGGAAGGCATCCGGAACCCCGGCGAGTTCGAAGTTGTCGGTGACTTCGCCGTCGTGCGGGTATTGCTCCTGGCTTTCCATGCGGTCTGTCCCCCGTGCCTTACTTGTCCCGGTTCCGGACCGCTTCGACGATCCGCTTGACGGCTTCCTCGACCGGCACGCCGTTGTCCTGGCTGCCGTCGCGGAAACGGAAGGACACGGCGCCGGCGTCGGCGTCGTCCCCGCCGGCGATCAGGACGAAGGGAACCTTCTCCTTGGACGCGGTGCGGATCTTCTTCGGGAAGCGGTCGGACCCGGCGTCAACCTCGGCGCGGATGCCGGCCGCCTTGAGCTTGTCGACGACGTCGTACATGTAGTCGTTGAACGCTTCCGCAACGGGGATGCCGACTACCTGGACGGGTGCCAGCCAGGCCGGGAACGCACCGGCGTAGTGCTCGGTGAGCACAGCCATAAAGCGCTCCACGGAACCAAACAGGGCGCGGTGGATCATCACCGGACGCTGGCGGGTGCCGTCGGCGGCCTGGTATTCGAGTTCGAAGCGCTCCGGCAGGTTGAAGTCCAGCTGAATGGTGGACATCTGCCAGGTACGGCCGATTGCGTCGCGGGCCTGCACGGAGATCTTCGGGCCGTAGAAGGCTGCTCCCCCGGGATCCGGGACCAGGTCCAGGCCGGAGGCTTCGGCCACCTCGGCCAGGGTGCGGGTCGCTTCTTCCCAGGCGTCATCGGAGCCGACGTACTTTTCCGGATCCTTGGTGGAGAGTTCCAGGTAGAAGTCGTCCAGGCCGTAATCCTTGAGCAGGTCCAGGACGAAGTTCAGCGTAGTGGTCAGCTCATCCTTCATCTGCTCGCGGGTGCAGTAGATGTGGGCGTCGTCCTGGGTCATGCCGCGCACGCGCGTCAGGCCGTGGATCACGCCGGACTTCTCGTAGCGGTAGACCGAGCCGAATTCGAACAGCCGCAGCGGCAGTTCGCGGTAGGACCGTCCGCGGGAGCGGAAGATCAGGTTGTGCATGGGGCAGTTCATCGGCTTCAGGTAGTAGTCCTGGCCGGGCTTGGTGACCTCGCCGGTTTCCGGATCCGTGACCTCGTCAACGTGCATCGGAGGGAACATACCGTCGCGGTACCAGTCCAGATGGCCGGAGACCTCGTACAGGTGGCCCTTGGTGATGTGCGGGGTGTAGACGAACTCGTAGCCGGCCTCGGTGTGGCGCTGGCGGGAGTAGTCCTCCATGGCCTTGCGGATGATGCCGCCCTTGGGGTGGAACACCGGCAGGCCGGAACCGAGCTCGTCGGGGAAGGAGAACAGGTCCAGTTCGGTGCCGAGCTTGCGGTGGTCGCGGCGTTCGGCCTCGGCCAGGCGCTCCTGGTAGGCCTTGAGGTCGTCCTTGGTGGGCCAGGCGGTGCCGTAGATGCGCTGGAGCTGCTGGTTGTTCTGGTTGCCGAGCCAGTAGGCGGCGGCGGAGCGGGTCAGCGCGAAGGCGTTGGAGATCAGCTTGGTGTTCGGCAGGTGCGGGCCGCGGCACAGATCGCACCAGACGACGTCGCCGGACTTGCGGTCCACGTTGTCGTAAATGGTGATTTCGCCGGCGCCGACCTCGATGTTCGCGCCTTCGCCGGCTTCCTCGGCGCCGTCCTTCTTGCCGAGCAGTTCGAGCTTGTAGGGCTCGTTCGCCATGGCTTCGCGGGCTTCTTCTTCGGAGACCACGCGGCGGGCGAATTTCTGGTTCGAGTTGACGATCTTCTGCATCATCTTCTCGAGCGTCTTCAGGTCCTCCGGGGTGAAGGGCTCGGCAACGTCGAAGTCGAAGTAGAAACCGTCCTTGATGTACGGGCCGATGCCGAGCTTGGCGTCGGGGCGCAGCTGCTGGACGGCCTGGGCCATCACGTGGGCGGTGGAGTGGCGCAGCACGTTCAGGCCGTCTTCGGAGTCGATGGTTACGGCTTCGATGCCCTGGCCGGGGGCCAGCGGGGTGTCGAGGTCCGTCAGGACGCCGTCGACCCGCATGACCACAACTTCGCGCCGCTCAAAGAAGAGCTGAGCACCGGTGGTGCCAGTATCCACCGTGGTCTCTTCGCCGTCGACGATGAGGGTGAACTGTTCTGGCACTGACACGTTGTCTCCTAGATTCGTTTGTACTGGCGCTTGCGCATGGGTTTGCCCGTGCAACAGGGGTGCGCCTTTACGATGTTATCCGCTGTTCCTGAGCCCCACCAACCTGCCGCGCGGTTCACCGGCACCGCCCGGCTGGTTCCCGGTAAGCGGCAGCGACGCCGTGTCGGTGAGGTCCCAGGCTTCCAGCGCCTGCATGCTGATGCCGCGCGGCCCGGTGCGGCGGGTGACCCCGCGGACCAGCAGCAGTTCCGTCCCGAAGAGCAGCGGACCGGATTTCTCCTGCGCTTCATGGAAAAACGTGCAGTCCACGCACCCGGTGCCGTCGTCGAGGCTGATGAACACCACCCGCCGGCCGCCGCGCATGGGCGGGGTTTGCGTGGCTACGCGGATACCGGCCACCAGCACTTCAGTGCCGCCGCGCAGATCCATCAGGGATTCGGCCTTAGTGACGCCCAGGGCGGCCAGCAGCGGTTGGTAGCTGTCGATGAGGTGGGCGCTGACGTCGACGGCGAGCAGGTCCAGTTCGGTGCGGACCTTTTCCGGCAGTGTGGGCTCGGGCAGTGTGGGAACGAGGTTCTCCAGTTCGGTGTCCCCCAGCGGCAGGGCCAGCTGGCCGGGAATGGGATCGTATTTGTGCGAACCGGATTTTCCGGGAGAAGCGGCCAGATGCTGCAGCAGATCCGCCCGGCTGCCGCGGGAGCCGCTTTCGCGGGCCAGGGAATCAAAGGCGCCAAGCTGTGCCAGCCGCTGCAGCGAGGGCCGCGACAGCCGGGCCCGGGCACGCAGGTCCGCCAGCGAGTCGAAGGGCTGCCCGGCGCCGATCCGGCGGACCTCCGCTGCGGAGAGACCGTAAATCCCGGCGAAACTGAGCCGGATGCCCAGGCGTTCCGGAAGGGCCTTTTGTCCAGGTGCGGCCGGGACTGCGGGAACCCGTTCCACCCGGTACGCCTCACCGCTGCGGTTGATGTCCAGCGGCAGGATCGGGATGCCCATCCGGCGCGCCTCGGCGACCAGCAGCCGGCGCGGATACATTCCGGGATCGTGTTCGAAGATCCCGGCCAGGAATGCCTCGGGGTGGTGTGTCTTCAGCCACGCCGACTGGTAGGTGGGAACGGCAAAAGCCGCACCGTGGGCTTTGCAGAAGCCGAAGCTGCCGAAGGCCTTGAGCGTCTCCCAGACCTTGTCGATGGTAGCTGCGTCGTAGCCGCGTTTTTCCGCTGCCAGGCGGAAGAAATCCTCCACCCCGGTTTCGGCGTCGGGGTTGCCCAGCAGCCGGCGCAGCTCATCGGCCTTGGCCAGCCCGCAGCCGGTAAAGACATCGAAGGTGCGCAGCACCTGTTCATGGAAAACGGTGACCCCGTGGGTCTCGGCCAGCACCGGGCGCAGCGATTCATGCGGGTAGACCTCCGGCGACCAGCCGTGGCGGTGTTCGAGGAACGGGCGCACCATGTCTGATTTCATCGGACCCGGGCGGAAAAGGGAGATGTCGATGATGAGGTCGTTGAATTCCCGCGGCGCCATTTTGCCGACAAGTTCGCGCTGCCCCGGGGATTCGATCTGGAAGCAGCCTAGGGTGTGGGTGCTGCAGATCAGGTCGTAGGTGGGTTCGTCATCCAGCGGGACGGCATCCAGATCGATCCGCCCGTCCGCACCAATCCAGGCCGGCGGCTGCCCGGCCTCGTCCACCGGATGGGCTCCGGCTTGGGCGACTTCCGCCTTGGAGGGGTGGATCCGGATGATCTCCTTGAGCGCGAACGCCATGGCCGACTGCATCCGCACACCCAGCACGTCCAGCTTGAGCATCCCCATCGGGTCCATGTCGTGCTTGTCGAACTGGGACATCGGCAGGCCCAGGCCGCTGGGCTGCACCGGGGTGCGGTCCAGCAGCGAGGTGTCCCCGAGGATCACCCCGCACGGGTGCATGGAAATGTGCCGGGGCAGCCGGTCCAGCCGTTCGGTCAGGTCCACCAGCAGATCCAGCTGCCGGTTCTGCTGCACCAGCCCGGAAATCTCCCGCAACTCGGGTTTCTCTGCGAGCGCCTCACGGAAGTGGCTGGCGGAGAAGCGCCAGAGCTGCTTTGCGACGGCGCCGACCTCCTCTTCGGGCAGGCCCAGCGCCATGCCGGCGTCACGCACCGCCCCGCGGGCACGGTAACCGTTCTGCATGCTCATCAGGGTTACCCGCTGTGAACCGAAGCGTTCGAAAATCCGGTGATACACGTTGTGCCGTTCTGCGCTTTCGACGTCGATGTCGATGTCCGGCAGGGTGGAGCGGTCCTGGGAGAGGAACCGTTCGAAGATCAGGTCGTGGGCCAGCGGATTCACGTGGCTGACGCCGAGCAGGTAGTTCACCAGCGAGGACGCACCCGATCCGCGGGCAGCGGCGCGCACTCCCATCTCACGGATCATGGTGGAGACTTCGGCGACAGTCAGGAAGTAGGCGGCGAACCCGAGGCGGCCAATGATGCCAAGCTCATGATCAAGCCGGTTGCGCATGGCGGCCTCCGCAGGCCCCCGGAGATGTCCGAAGCGGCGGCCGATGCCGGCTTCGCAGCGCAGACGCAGCTCAGCGGCTGGTTCATTCTCGATCCCTATGACAGAGGCTTCCGGCACTACCGGCTGCTTCCAGCCCATGTCAGCCGCCGGGTCGATGCGGCAGATGTCCGCCAGCCGTTCAGTAGCTGCGAGCAGGGCTGCGGCCCCGGAGCGCCCGTTGCCGGCTTCGGCGCAGATCTCGGCGGCGAGCGCAGCCATCTGCCCCCCGGATTTGAGCCAGCCTTGTCCGTTCGGCTGCAGGTCCGGCAGCTGCGCCATGGAAGTCAGCGCCCGGGCGGCGTCGAGTACGTCAGCGGTGGCGGCGCCGTCGTCATCCACATAGCGCACCGCGTTGGTGAGCACCGCGGGAATGTTCATCTCATCGGCCAGACGCTGCATGCGTACTGCGTGGGCCAGGCTGAGGTTGGCTCCGGGCGCGCTCAAGTGGGTGACCACCTCGACGGTGAGCGCCGCACGGGGAACAACGGCCAGCCAGCGGGCGAAGAGGGTCCGGGCCACGGCGTAGCTGCGGTTGCGCATGGACCGCCCGACGTCGGAGTGTGGGCCTACCAGCACGGTGAGCACCGGCTGCCCGTCCCCGCCCAGCACCCGGGCGGCGAGCTGTTCCAGGGTGACCCCCGCCGGACGGCCTGCCCGGCCGCGGGACGGGGAGGTACCCGCATGGGCGTCAGAGATCAGCCGGCACAGGGCGTGGTAGCCGGCTCCCTGGTTGTGCCCGTGCGCGAGGATGACCACCCGGCCCGTAACTGCGGCCCCTTTGCCTGTGGCTTTGCCTGCGGTTCTTATGCCTGCGGCGCCCGTGGTTGTGCCGCCCGTGCCTGCGGGGCCCGTGGTTGTGCCGCCCGTACCTGCGGGGCCCGTGGTTGTGCCGCCCGTACCTGCGACGCCATTGCCGTCCCCGTCCAGAATCGCCAGGTCCACGCCGACGATCGGGTCAATCCCGGCATCCATGCAGGCGCGCAGGTGCTTGACCGTCCCGTACAGGCCGTCCCGGTCGGTGCAGGCCAGCGCGTCGGCGCCATACGCCGCGGCGGCCTGGGCCAGTTCCTCCGGCCAGGACGTACCGTAGTGGGCGCTGAACGCCGTTGCGACATGCAAATGGGTGAAGCTCATGGCACGCGGACGCTAGGCACTTTCCCGCAGCGCGTCATGGATACGGATCAGCCGCCAGGTGTTGGAGGAGGTCTGGCGGGAGATATCCAGGGTGCGCAGGGCGGAGCGGTGGTTCAGGCGGGCCTGGACCCGCCAGATCTCCGAGTCCACCAGGCCTGCGCCGTGTCCTCGCTCGGCACGAGGTTCTTCCTCCCACCAGTTGCGCCGCTCATACCAACGCACCGGGTTGGCGGCGATTTGGTAGGCCCTCCCCTGCCAGGAAAGCCGCAGCGGGGTCCCCGCCGGTGAACACGCCACCTCAATCGATTCGCTGAAAAGTCCCATGGCTGCCCCTCACTGTGCCTGATCCGCCTACAACTTCCCGGGATCATCCCTGCCCTTGGTTCCGGAACCCCTGGCTCCGGGGCCACTGTGATTCCGGGGCCACTGTGGCTCCGTTATCCAGCGCTCCGTCATCCAAGGGCCCCGTCATCCAAGGGCCCCGTTATCCAGGGCCCCGCACCCCAGTGCCATACCCTGCACCCAAGCCCCCCTCCTGCGACCTGTGTCGTAGAGCAGGTGCACGTGGATTCAAGGACCCTGGGACAGGGAGACCGCTGGTGGAAATTCCCGGTGGAAGTATTCGAACATATATTCGAATCTCCAGTGTACGACTGCAGTCTGACAATCAACACTGCTCCCCCTAGGAACCTGGTGTGAGCTGGATTCCGCGACCGGGGCCGGTGGCTGCCGGTCCTGGGGGGAAAGCCGGAGCGGGGCTGCCGGGCGGGAGGCCCTGGCGCCGGACCGGACGTGCCCTCGGACGCGGCGAGCACGCGTTCCCACTCTGTGATCACTCCAGGGGCCAAAGTGATCACACCAGCCACAGGAGGCAACAAACAGTGGGAACGCGGGTCGCAGGGAGCCCTGGCTGCTCCCCCCTCCTCCTCTCTCCCCAGCTCATCCTCCCCACCTCTCCCCACCTCTCCCCACCTGTCCCCACCTCTTCCTCAGCTACTCCGCAGCCGCTTCCACACGGGACTGCGTGGAGAGCGGAATCTCCCGGATGAACAGGCAGAGCACCGCGCCTGCGAGCGCAATGGGTACGCTCAGCAGGAAAATCGGCGGCATCGCCTGCCCGAACGCGGCCGCAATGGCCTCCTGGACCGGTGCGGGAAGACTGCGGAGCAAGTCCGGACTCAGGGAATTAATGCTCTCCCCCGGTATCGCCGCCGCAGCAGCCGGCGCCGAAGCAAGCTGGTCGGTCAGCCGGTTGATGAAGATCGATCCGAACGCGGCAATCCCAAAGGAGGCTGCGATCTGCCGGAAGTAGTTTGCGGAGGAGATTGCCGTCCCCATGGCCTGCCCCGGAACACTGTTCTGCACGATCAGCACCAGGTTCTGCAGCAGCGCACCGATGCCCATGCCCAGCACTGCCATGCCCAGGGCGGTAAACCAGTACGGCGTGGTATCCGAAATCCGGGACAGCAGCAGCAGCCCGGCCGCGACCACCGCAAACCCCGCCACAGGATAGACCTTGTACCGTCCGGTATGGGAAATCAGCTGCCCGGTACCGATCGAGGTCAGCAGCAGCCCGCCCATCATCGGCAGCATCATCAGTCCGGACTGTGTGGCACTTGCGCCATTGACCATCTGCAGGAAGGTCGGCAGGTAGGAAATCGTGGAGAACATGGCAATTCCGACGGCGATTCCCGCCAGCACGGGGACCAGGAAGTTCCGCAGCCGGAAGAGCTGCAGCGGCAAGATCGGCTCCTCAGCACGGGTCTCCTGCCACACGAAGAGAGCTGCAGCAACGACGGCGAGCGCCGAAAGTCCCAGGATCTGCCAGCTGGACCAGTCGAAGGTGGTTCCGCCCCAGCTGGTCACCAGCACCAGCGCGGCTGATGCCACTGCCAGCTGTGCGGCACCCAGATAATCCAGCCGCGGCCGCGCCCCCTGATGTTTGGGCAGGTGCAGCGAGGAAATGACGACGGCGAGCGCCACAGCACCGATCGGGACGTTGATGTAGAAGATCCAGCGCCAGGACCAGGAGTCGGTGATCCACCCGCCGAGCAGCGGTCCGCCGACAGAGGCCAGTCCGAAGGCTGCCCCGATCAGTCCCATGTAGCGTCCGCGTTCCCGCGGGGAGACCAGGTCTCCGATGATCGCCTGGGCTCCGATCATCAGCCCGCCGCCGCCGATGCCCTGCAGCGCGCGGAACGCGATCAGCTGGCCCATGTTCTGTGCCAGCCCCGACAACACCGAGCCGACCAGGAACACTGCAATCGCGAAGACAAAGATGTTCTTGCGCCCGTACAGGTCGCCGAGCTTTCCGTAGATGGGCAGCCCGATGGTTGCGGCGAGGATGTAGGCGGTCACTACCCAGGACAGGTGCTCCAGCCCGTTGAGGTCACCCACGATGGTTGGCAGGGCTGTTGCGACAATGGTCTGGTCCAGGGCTGCAAGCAGAACCGAGAGAACCAGTCCGGTGAACACCAGGATCCTCCCGCCCCGTTGCCCGCTGGCTGTCCCATCAGGGGTTGCCGGTCCCTTAGGGGTTCCGGACGCATCCGAAGTTCCTGGCACATTCGGTGCACTTGCGATTCGGGTTCCGGAGCCGCCCTCACCTGAATGGGGGCTGGCGGGAACCGAACTGTCCTGGAAGGAGCTGGCCGAACCTGGACTGCCCGACCCGCCGTCGGCGGGGACTGCAGGGCCGGGGACCTGACCACCCAGCCTGGACGCCCCGGAACCAGCCAGCCCGGAAGCAGCCGACCCAATGCCTGGGGCTTGCTCTGCGCGTCGCCAGGGCAGGAACCGTCGGTGTGTTGGGGTCGTTGATCTACCCGCGCTGGACCTACCCGCGCTGCGGAGGGATGTATCCACCCAGACCGCAGTCCCGGCGGCCTCGGCCTGCAGTTCCTCCGGGCTCTTCCGGTGCCTGGGGTGCCTGGTCAGCCTGGGCAGCCTGGGCAGCGCCTGGCGACGGCGGTTGGCAGCGCTGCCTTGCAGATGACCCGCTGAAGCCGGTGCTGCCGCCGGAGCAGGAGAGGTTGGCGGATGTGCGAACGCGTGCTGGGCCGAAGCAACCGGTTGAACTGGCTGCACTGGCTGCACTGGCTGCATTGGCTGCACTGGTTGCATTGGCTGCACTGAAGCCGAATGAGCCGGTGTGTGCCGCCGCCCTGTATCCTCGCCGGTTTTTGTCCCCTCCCCGAACGATGAAGCGCCACCCGCAGACACTGCCCGGTGCTCACCTGGTAACCGTTTAGCCATCAGTTCCTTGCCTCTCCATCCAGCTGCACGTTCGCCTCGGTCGAGAGCGGAATGGGCCGGATAAACAACGTCAGGACAAATGCTGCTGCCAGGGCCGGTATACCCAACAGGAAGATCGGCGGGAGGGCGCTTCCGAACGCATCGGCGATGAAGTCCCGCACCGGGGGAGGCAGCGTCTTCAGCTGTGCAGGACTGATCGAATTCACACCTTGGCTCGTCACGCCCCGGACGGCCACCGGAGCGTCGGCCAGCTGGTCGTTCAGCCGGGAAATAAAAACCGATCCGTACACGGCGAGGCCCACCAGGGTGCAGACCACAAAGTTCCGGATCTTGAACAGCCGCAGCGGCAGGATCGGTTCGGCTGCCCGCAGTTCGACCGGGATGATGGACTGTGCTCCAATCATCAGGCCGCCGCCGCCGACGCCCTGCAGTGCCCGGTAAGCAATCAGCTCCGCCATGCTATTCGCCTGTCCCGACAGTGCGGATCCGAGCAGGAAGACGAATATCGCGAAGATAAAGATGTTCTTGCGGCCAAGCAGGTCCCCCAGCTTCCCGTAAATCGGCAGGCCAATGGTGGAGGTCAGCAGGTAGGCCGTGATCACCCAGGACAGATGGTCAAGCCCGTGCAGGTCTCCCACGATCGTGGGCAGCGCCGTAGACACAATGGTCTGGTCCAGGGCGGAAATCAGCACGGCCAGGATCAGGCCGGCAAATACCAGCACGATTTGCCGCCGGCTATGCGGCGCCGGAGCTCCTCCGCCTTGTTGGACCGGCGGTTCAGGCGGCGCCGCGTCGGATGCCGGTTCAGGCGGCGCCGCGTCGGTGGCCGGGGCGGGC